>JAPPBX010000095.1 GCA_026702755.1 Candidatus Poribacteria bacterium
CTAAGGATACCAGATTTTAGATCAACTATCAAGATAATTGTGACAGACTACTAGGTCCGAAAGTGTCACGTTCAGTCCTGATGGGAAAACCGTCGCAAGTGGCAATCACGACAATACGGTACGTCTCTGGGACGCTGACACTGGTGAGAACAAGATGACACTTACCGGACACACAGAGTGGATTAGAAGTATTGCGTTCAGTCCCGATGGAAAAACAATCGCAAGTGGTGGGGGAGACAACATCATTTTTTTCTGGGATATAGAGACAGGAACAACCAAGATGAGACTTACGGGACATAAAGATTGGGTGTACAGTTTAGCGTTCAGCCCCGATGGAAAAACAATCGCAAGTGGGTGTTTTGATGCCACGATCAACTTATGGGATACCTACACTGGCGAATACCAGAAAACACTGACGGGACATACATCTTCAGTCAACAGCATCGCGTTCAGTCCTGATGGAAAAACCCTCGTGAGTGGTAGTGGCGACGGTTCTGTGCTCATCTGGGAGATAAATCCCCAAATACAACAACCTTTTGGCGAGGTTAGAGAACCTCGCCAGCGGTGACGGAATATCTACAGTAGATAGCAACTTGGGTTATTGTTGTAGTCCTGCTGCCCGTAGCACTGTTTCTTGAACTGTGAACTCGTGGTCGAGGGAGCGATCAGGGGATTTTTCGCCCCGAATATCAGCGACAAACGCCCGAAGACTTTCGACATAGCGCGGGCGCGGCTCCACAGGCACTGTCTGCCAACCTTTCGCATATCCATCCCGTTCCTCGTCAAGACACAATCGCAAGGCTGGCGGTTCCAGTGGTTCAAGAATTGCGCTGCCGCGTGTCCCGTAGACTTCTAATCGTCTCGATTTCCCCGAATCGACTTCCAATGACGTTGACTCAAGAATTGCTAACGCTCTCGGATATTCAAACACAGCTGCTGTATTGTTTCGATACCACGGCACGTCGTGTCCGTCGTGCCTCGAAAAGGGTGTCACCCGTGTGGGTTGTCCCAACAATGCGACGATAATATCGGTGAGATGACAGGCAAGGATAAACATAATTCCACCAGAGTGTTCACCGAGTGAATCCCAACGTTGCCAATGTGCGTCACTTGAAGGGCCTGATGAGATACGTCCCCGCACTGAAAAAATATCACCGAGTTTGCCGGAGTGCACCCAGTCAAGGATAAACTGGAAGCCAGCATTGTATCGGAACATATAACCGAGTTGAACGAGCAGGTTTCTGTCGCGTGCGATGTCTAAAACCTCTCGAAATTCATCGAGGTTATCACCGGCAGGTTTATCGAACCAAACATGCTTGCCGTGTTCAAGAATCTCCCGTGCAAAGGTGAGGTTCTGCGACACACGTCCCTGCGCTGCAACCCCAACGATTGTCTCATCTTCGAGTATTTCTTCTTTGGATGTGAACCAGTGGACACCGTCATAAACCGAACTTTGACCAAGGGTGTCTCGGACTTCTGGTGATGGCTCAAAGACACCGGCGAAGTCGATTTCGTCACTTGTCTTCATCACGTTGGCTTTCCCCCCAGCATGGTCGTGGGAAATACCGTATTGTGCAAGTCTGATTTTCACGTCTTTTTCTCCTATTTGAAACCTGTGATTGCCGAAAACATCTGGTAAGGTCTAACATGATTCTATCATAGAATCCACATTGGTTCATTATAAAAAATGAGTGCGATTTTTGGCGACTTGTGCTAAACTCTGTGTTAATGGCAGTCAGCAGTCAGCAAGAGAAGAGTCGGGAATCGGAGTTCCCTCCTACAAGAGAATTGTGGCTCGTTTGCAATTCATGGATATGTGCTTTACGATATAGATTATCATTTCGCAATTTACGCCCGAAGTCAGATTGATTTTGGATTGACTGAAAAACGTGAACTTCACTTCGGCTTTTAGGCGATTCTGTTGAAAACTACACCGATCCAACTCCAGTTCTACACGAAATCGGATTGCCCGCTCTGTGAAGATGCAAAGAGAGTGCTGCAAAGCATTGAAGCAAAATTATCGTTTATTACGGTTGAGGAAATCGATATCACCAAAAATCTGGGACTGTTCACGAAATACAAGCATCTGATTCCTGTGTTGGAATTAGATGGACAACAACTTTTTGTGCATCGTGCCACCTATTGGAAGTTAGTGTGGCAATTGCGATGGCACCGGTTTTGGAGGTTTATACCCCAAATAGGTAGGTGGGGTTTGTAACCTCGCTAACTCTAAAATCTGCTATAAAACTTGCAATAAAAAAGAACAAGGAGATACGCATGGCTTTTCCATCTCATGGTACAACACACCGATCCACGGTAACGGGGACGCGCGGAATGGCAACAAGTGCTCACCCGCTTGCGAGTCTTGCTGGCGCACGTATGTTGCTCGCTGGGGGCAATGCGTTCGATGCAGCAGTTGCAGTGGCTTCGACACTCAACGTCGTTGAGCCTTATATGTCGGGTATTGCTGGTAACGGGTATATGTTGATTTATAGTGCGAAGGAAAAAACACACCGCGTGATAGATTATCTGGGCACTGCCCCTTATGCAGCGACGCTGGATGTCTATCCGACACTCGAAAGTCAGCAGGTTGGCATCCGTGCGGGAATGGTGCCGGGTGGATGTGGCGGCTGGTTGGCACTCTTAGACCGCTATGGAAGCATGGATCGCGCCGACATCTTTGCTCCAGCGATTGAATCTGCTGAAAACGGATACGCTGTCACGGTCAAGAATGCGGAGTTCATTGCGGGCGCGCGTCCCTATTTTTCGGAAAGAGCCGAAGAGGTTATCGCCTCACGAGGGAGAACTCCACATCCCGGCGAGGTTTTGGTGCAGAAGGATCTTGCTCAAACGTTTCGCACGGTTGCGGAAGGCGGTGCAGAGGCGTTCTATCGCGGTGAGATTGCTAAGGAGATCGTCCGTTTTTCCGAGGAAACTGATGGACTGATTACCGAAAAGGATTTGGCTGACTTTGAAGTGGAGTGGCAGGAACCTATCTCTGTTACTTATAAAGATTACGAAGTCTACTGTCCACCTCCACCCTGTTCGGGTTTTCAATATCTGGAGACACTGAATATTTTAGAAAACGATGCGCTCGGTGAGCTCGGACACAATACCCCAGAATACTTGCATCTACTGATTGAAGCGATTAAATTAGCGAGTGCGGACAGAGCCGAATACGCCCCGCGTCCGAATCCACCGATTGAAAGGTTGTTATCAAAAGACTATGCACAGGCACAACGCGAACGTATTGGTGAACAGGCTGCAGTCAGTGGTGGTGAGCGTTGGTCAAAGGACAAACTCCCCGGTGAGATTATCGCTAATGACTGGACAACCGAATGTACCACGCACTTCGACACTGCTGATGCAGAGGGCAACATCGTCGCTGTGACGCAGAGTCTTGGACAACCCTTCGGCTCAGGTGTAATTCTCGGTTCAACGGGGATGTTCCTCAACAACTTTATGAACTGGTTTGACAGGATTCCTGAGAGTCCGAACGCCGTTGGACCGCATAAACGGATAGAGATGTGCATGTCGCCGTGCCAAGTTTGGAAGGATGGGAATCCGTTTGCTGCGATTGGTACACCCGGAAGCCACGGCATCCTTCAGACGACACTGCAGATGGTGTTGAATCTAATTGAACACGGCATGAACGTTCAGGCGGCGATTGAGGCACCACGCATTCGGTTAGTAAACCCCGGTACGCATGTCAGTATGGAGGGACGCATCCCCGCTGCCGTTCGTGCAGCGTTAGAAGCACGCGGGCATGAGGTAGAGGTGTTACCCGACTGGACAGCAACTGTGGGAGGTGGGCACGGTATCGCTTTTGATCCCGAAGAAGGAAGCTTTATGGGTGGTGCTGACCCGCGGCGTGATGGATACGCGATAGGCGTATAATCTGAGGCTGCCGTTAATTACCGATAAATTTTTCAAACTTCATATTTATCATAAAAGTTTTACGGAGGGAACATGAAAAGTTTACGTGTTTTGAGCAAATACCTTTTCTTAGCATTCGGACTATTTTTAATTTATGGTTGTGGTACGATTCAGGACGTAATTCTTTCTGAACCGTCAAGTGAAACAGATATTGCCCCGCTTCGTGTAACGATGATATATCCAAGCGATTGTGTTGGTTCTGCGGCTTACTGCACTGCATTCCATACCGGTGTAAGAGTTGCTGAGGAAGAACTTGGCATCACACTAACCGAAGCAAACGGTAATGAAGATGATCCTGTAGCAACAGAGATGCTCCTACGAGATGCAGCGCAGAATTCGGAACTTGTTTTGACAGCGGGTTATCAGATGGAAGATGTGCTTGCGCGCGTCGCACCGGAATTTCCCGATGTCAATTTTGCGATATTTGATGTTGTGCTTGATATTCCAAATGTGGCTTCTGTGAACTATAAATCCAACGAAGGATCGTTTTTGGTCGGGGCAATTGCGGCTTTAAAATCGGAAAATAACAAGATCGGCTATATCGGTGGTGCAGATGTCCCGCTGTTACAAGAATTTGAAGCAGGTTATGTTGCTGGGATTCACGCAATCAATCCAGACGCGGAAGTCGCTGTGGAATATATTAGCAAGGATGCGACAGGTTTCGGTCAACCTGAAAAAGCAAAGGAACTGGCTTTAGCGCAATATACAAACGGGATTGATGTAATTTACGTCGCTGCTGGTGGATCCGGTCAAGGCGTGCTTGAAGCAGCACAGGAACAAGAAGAGTTCATCATTTGGGTTGACTCCAATGGTAACCATCTTGCTCCTGGAATTGTCTTGACAAGTATGACAAAAGAGATTCCAACTTCTGTACAGCGCATCATCCAGGAAGCCGCTGAAGACAATTTTATGGCGGGTATCCGATACTTCGGTATAGCAGATGGTGGTGTCAGTTATGCTGTTGATGAACACAACCAACCATTGCTTTCAGACGACATCATAACGACTGTTGAATCGCTGAAGGCAGAAATCATTGCTGGCGAAATTGTTGTTCCTGATACGGTTTCGCTCCCACGCGAATAGTGCCTAACAAATCTCATGTTTCTTCAAAATGGAGAATTTTATGCTGAATCAATACCCGTATCCAGAGTCTGAAGGCAAACGGAGTCTCGTAGTTGGCATTTTGCTAAGTATAATTACTTGTGGTATCTACGGGCTTTATTGGCAATACAAGCAGATGGCGACACTCAATGCTTGGATGAGCAGAAATGAGTACTCTTTTTGGCTGTGGTTCTTTCTTTCGATTATCACTTGTGGCATCTTTGGTATATACTATGAGTACAAGATGGCGAACGGTATCAATACCGTACAGGCTGACAATGATTTGGTATTCGATTCGAGTCTGCCAGTTATCTGTGTTTTGTTAGCGATTTTTGGTATTGGTATCGCTTCACTTGCTGTTCAGCAGCACCAAATTAACAGACTCTACGAGCGAAATCCTAATGTTTAACCATACGTCTCTCTCCCGTCTATTCCTTATTGGGTTGGGTGTAGTAGGACTCTATACTGCAGTGTCTGAAATATCGCCAGCGGAGGTTTCGCTGATTCCGTGTATATTCCATTCGTTAACGGATTTGGTGTGTCCTGGGTGTGGGATGACACGAGCGTGCCTTGCCTTAACGCAGGGGCAGTTCACAGATGCCTGGGGTTACCATCCGTTCTCTTTTTTCGTTATTGGATTGACTATTGCAGCAGCATTCTTCCCGATATGGTTAAAAAAAACATGGAATCGTCGTTCACCAGTAACCCAGAATTTGATTGTTATCGGTGGAATTATTCTTTGTTTGTCTATCTGGCTAACAAAAATTAAAAATTCATTAGAGTTTGAATTCTAATAACTCCGCAGAATTGTCCCTTTCGCGCCGACGATCCAACCGGCGTTTTTGAGGAGGTAAATGTCCTGCAAGTTGTGTTGCGCGGGAGTAGGATAGCGGTTCCATGTATTGCCGCTATCGGTTGTATGAAGGATTAACCCTTTTTCACCGACTGCCCACCCACGTTTTTCGTCACGAAACGCCACGTCTCGCAGATTTTGGTTGACAGGTGTCCGTTGTCGAGTCCATGTTATTCCGCTATCCGCGGTATGAAGAATCAATCCGTTTGTTCCAACGATCCAACCGCGTGTTAGGTTTGCAAAATGAACGGCGAATAAGGGTTGCTCGACGGTGCTTTTCTGCCGAACCCATCGTTTCCCGCCGTCTTGGGTGTGAAGTACTTCGCCTTCTTCGCCAACAATCCAGCCATGTTCTGGATCGACAAAATAGACACCCCATAGATGTTTATCTGACAAATCCAGTTGATTTTCCCAACGACTTCCCCCGTTTTCTGTTCGGAGCACAGTGCCTCTTCCGCCGACTGCCCAGCCTTCCGTTGTATTGACGAAATGCAGATCCAATATCCCCGGAGGTGTTTTACTCTTACCACGTGCTTGGTGTTGCAGACTCCACGAGGCACCACCGCTGCCTGTATAATGCACCTTCCCAATACTGACCGTCCAGCCATTGTTCGGTGTCATAAAATTAACCTGTGTTAGTGTGTCCGCTGAGACCGATGTCGCCTTCCAATTTATTCCACCGTCGACAGTGGATAGTACTGTCCCTCCAGTGCCGACTGCCCAGCCGTGTTTCGTATCTACGAAATGAACACCGTAAAGATGTTCGCCTGTGTTGCTTTCGAGTTTTCGCCACTCGAATTGCATTGAATCTTGCGAACAACCAAAGTAGGCAACAATTCCACACAAGATGATAAGCGCGAGGTAGTGTTTCTTCTGCATTTTGACCCCCAAATTAAATTTTTATTGCATCTATTTTTAAGTCGTGATAAACTATACTATTATAATCCAACTTACCACCCATACATAACTTTTGGGCGGAAGCAAACCGATCTATATACTGGCATTGAACGTATGTTATTTAGGCTTAGCAAGTTCCGTGCCAATCTGAACAGGACTATATTGGCGGAGTCTCCTGCAAAACTCAGAGAAAGTGCTGCACAAAATGGGGCGTTTTTTAGTCTCGACTGCACGAAATAGGGCATACTTACATAATTCAGATTGCCTATAACCTCTTAAGTAGCAATTTGGATTATTATACGAAATCTGTAGTGAGTTGTCAAGTGTTTACAGAAGTGCAAGCGTGTAAAGTTTTTGACGCGCGATTAATATAAAGTGCGGCCCTGTAGCATAGACTGTTGGTCTGTGGCAAGTGTTTCCCACTTCGCGAAAATCCGTGATTCACCTGAAAACCCTAAACAACTGCCAAAAGAACTGGATGGGCATCAGTGGCCGCCAAAGTAAGAAACAAAGGTTCTTCCATTAAATTCTTAGACCTCATTGAAAACACCAAGCGATGATGCACCAGTAATTATAAGCTTCACTATAACCCAAGAATCCAGCTGCGGATCAAAACTGGGATAACTGTCAGACAACCAAAGGAAAGACGAAAATGAATCAAGACAAATTTGAAGAAATGGTGGTGTCTACATTAGAGAGCGTACGTGCCGACATTTCCAATATTAAGTCAGACATTTCATGGGTCAAAGGGAAATTGGAGGGTCGGGCAGAGACACGCCATGTTATTTTAACAGCGATTTCTATTATCGTTGCTATCTGTGCTGTTGTCGTCGCTATTTTGAAATAAGGGCGGAGACCGCGTGTGGATCCCAAGCATACTACTTTAACAAACATCTCTCAAATCCTGGCTTCCAAAAACTTTACACATCGTAGGAGTGCTACATCCGCATATCATGTACATCATCGGTATTGATGGCGGCGGGACGAAAACGATTGGAATCCTGACGACAGAAACGGGGCAACACCTCGCGCAAGCACAATCGGGACCAACAAACTACCATGTCGTTGGCGAGGCGAAGATGCGGGAAGTTCTGGAAAGCATCATCGGTAAGCTCTGCAAAAAAGCGGGTGTCCCATCTACGAGTCCCATCCGCTTCTGTTTAGGAATGGCTGGTTTGGGGCGTGCCGAAGACCGAAGTGTAATTGGCAGGATTTGCGATGAACTTGGCATCAGCGAGGACCGTATCTTGACGCACGATGCTCATATCGCTCTTGTCGGTGGTACGGAGAAACAGGAAGGTGTAATTGTCATTTCAGGGACCGGTGCGATTGTCTACGGTATCAACGCTGATGGCAAGGAAGCACGCGCGAGTGGATGGGGGTATCTGCTCGGTGATGAGGGGAGCGGTTACGATATCGCCATAAAAGGACTCCGTGCTGTTGCGCGTGCCGCTGATGGTAGGGGTAATTCGACCGAATTGACAAATCGGATTCTCAGTAGACTTGAACTCAGTGAACCAAGTGAACTAATTCGCTGGGTGCACGCCGCGAGTCGAGATACCATTGCGCAGTTGGCAGAAATAGTGTTTGATACTGCCCAAACAGCGGACACGGTTGCAGAAGGTATTGTTGATGAGGCTGCTGATGAACTCGTTTGTGCCGCAGCGAGCGTTATTAAGCAGTTAGAATTCAAGGAACCGTTTGACATTGTTCTCAGTGGCGGTAACCTCATTCATCAACCGACGTTTGCGAGTAAACTGCGCCATCGGTTTGCGAAAGTTCAACCGGAAGCATCCGTTCAACTCCCGAAACATGAACCTGTGTATGGTGCTGTGTTGTTAGCACAAGCGAATTTGTAGTCGGAATTATCACCAGTGAAGGGATGCATGCAGTCCACAACGGAACAGCAAAATCTGAATTCTGTTGACATTGATCTGAAGTCAACATCAGAAATCGTTCGGATTTTCCATGAAGAAGATAGGAAAGCGGTTGCGGCGGTAGAAGCAGAATCTGAGGCAATTGCGCGGGCTATAGAGTTGTGTATCAATGCATTTCGTTCTGGTGGCAGGTTATTTTATGTGGGTGCAGGAACGAGCGGTAGGCTGGGTGTCTTAGATGCCTCCGAGTGCCCACCGACCTTCAGCACACCCCCAGAGATGGTCCAAGGAGTAATCGCAGGTGGTGATGTAGCGTTACGACGCTCGGTGGAAGATGAGGAGGATAAGCCTGAGAGCGGAGCGCGCGCTGCCCGAGAACAGCAACTTACACCTCAGGATGTGATCGTTGGAATTGCGAGCAGTGGACGGACACCTTATGTTATAGGTGCCTTGAAGGAAGCACACACTGTCGGTGCGACAACAATATTCTTCTGCTGCGTCCCACCGCCTGAGGAACTAAAGGAGTGGATAACGCATTTCATTACACCCATCGTCGGGCCGGAAATTATTGCAGGCTCGACTCGGTTGAAGGCAGGGACAGCCACGAAGTTGGTTCTCAACATGTTGACAACCGTTTCTATGATTAAACTGGGCAAGGTCTACAACAATCTGATGGTAGATGTGCACGCTTCTAACACCAAACTGATCGCGAGGAGCATTCGGATTGTTCAAGCCGTCACCAGAGTAGACGCAGCGACAGCTGAAATAGCATTAGCAGAGGCGGGTGGACGAGCGAAACTCGCCATTGTAATGCTTACAAAAGGACTAAATCCAACAGATGCAAATGCACTGTTAGAAAAGCATTCTGGATTTTTGAGACAAATTCTTGAATAAAACACAATTACGCAGCTTCTTCGCTGGCGAGGTTTGAAACCTCGCCAGCGGCACGTGTTAGTCTATCCTTTCAGACGCGCTCTCTAAGCGCGCAATTTAAAGGAGAAATTGATGGGTACCAAAGTTGGGCTTGCCAAAACCGGCAGGCGACGTTCTAATGTTTTTGAAGCGTTAGACAATATACGAGAGGAACTCACACCGAAGGTCCGTGAGCAGGTGTTATTGAAACCGAATTTCCTCTCCAGCACAAATCAACTCGCTTCGTCACATGTGGATGCAATGCGCGGCGCGTTGGATTTTCTGTTGAGCACGCCACAGCCGCCCGAAGAAGTCATTATTGCCGAAGGCGCGAATGAAAAATTTTCTGGCGAGGCGTTCCAGATTTTCGGTTATGAGGCACTTCAAGCAGAATACGATATCCCGATCCGACTTGTCGATTTGCATCAAGAAACCGAATGGGCAGAAACCAAGGTCTTTCTCGCTGAGCGTAATGAGGATACCGTGAGGATGCCGAAGATCGTCCTGGATTGTCCTTGCACGATCTCTGTCGCTATTGCCAAGACGCATGATGCCGGAGTCGTGACGCTCGCGATGAAAAACATGATTATGGGGACGCTGCACAAGGAAGACCGGATTAAAATGCACGGCTACCACAGCCACGCAGATCGGGTGCTCCCACGCGAAGCACAAACGCTCAATATCAACCTGCTCCGTGTCTCGCGCCATCTCAGACCCGATATCGCCATCGTTGATGGCACTGTTGGATTACAGGGCAATGGACCTGGAGGCACCGACTCTGTTCCACTCGGTATCGCAGTTGTGAGTGGAGACGTATTTGCAGCCGACGCTGTTACGACAAAAGCGATGGGATTTGAGCCGTTGGAGATTGGGCTTTTCCATTACGCAAACGAATTAGGCTACGGCATTGCAGATTTGAACGAGATTGACATCGTTGGACCCGCTGTAGAGACGGTCGCGACATCGTTTAAACCGCATGAAACGGCTGAACTGCAGTTCCAATGGCAAGAGGCAAGTCCCGCAGAATATCTTGCCGCTGACTAATAGAAGGAGATTTATGAAACGTTTCTATTGTGCGTTAATTCTGTGTTCACTCATTCTCACGACCCCGGTATGTGCATGGTGGGGCGGTGGACACGATATCCTCACACAGGCATCCGTCAAAGCACTTCCCGAAGAGATGCCTGAATTTTTCCGATCCGCCGAAAAAATGATCGCTCATTGCGTCTACGATCCTGATATATCAAAGGAACGTAGCACACCGCACGCCCGACAGGCTGAATACGGTGAACACTACATTGATGTAGAATTGCTAAAAGGGAATCCGATTCCAGAGGGACGCGACGCGCATCTTAAATTATGTGCTGAACTCGGACTTGAACCCCGAAAGGTTGGCACCCTCCCCTATGCACTCGCGGAGTGGACAGAGCGACTCGCTGTTGCTTTCGCAGAGCATCGCAAGTGGCCCGACAACCCGATGATCCAGAACAAATGCTTTCTCTATGCTGGTTTCCTGGCACACTACGCGCAGGATATGTGTCAGCCTTTGCACCTAACCATTAATTTTGATGGGATTAGGCAAGAGGACGGAACACGCTTACATGCCGGTATCCATGAGAAAGTCGATTCAGCAATTGAGATGCTGAAACTGAACCCAATAGAACTCGCGAAAACACAAAAAGTAGAAGCTGTCGGCGATTTGATGCCTGCGATAGTGAAGCAAGTCGAAGCCGGATTCAGTTTAGTGGACAGTGTTTACGCAATCGCGGAAGATTGGAAAAATCTGAAAGACCCAACACCCACCCTGGTTGATTTTACGACTGACCAGGCACGTGAATCCGTGCGTTGGACGGCTTCGCTCTATTTAACTGCGTGGAAACTCTCCGAAGGCATCAGGCTTCCCGGTTGGCTTGACCGCGCACAAAACGACCAATAACCGACAACTGATAAAAAGGAGAAATAAATCTTGTTACAACAGTGGAAACCTGACCCAACTTTTTACCCATCACCGAAAATGGCGATTGAGGCACCTATTGAAGATGTCGCTTATGTTGCTGCACCTCGGGACGACGACAAACCTGATGCTATGTGTGTTGTTGATCTCAACTCAGCGTCTGATACCTATGGCGAAATCGTCAATAAGTTGGAGCTCGGCGTTCGTGACGAAATCCACCACTTTGGTTGGAACGCCTGTAGTGCAGCACTCTGTCCATACGCACCGCACCCTTATATAGAACGGCGTTACCTCGTTGTGCCGGCACTACGGGGTTCTCATATCTACATCCTTGATGTGAAAGAAGACCCCAAGGCACCGAAGCTCATTAAAACTTTGGACGCTAATGAAGTTGAGTCGCGTTCTGGATATACCCGTCCGCATACGGTGCATTGTGGTCCCGAAGGGATCTATATCAGTGCTTTGGCTTCAGCCGGTTCGGAGGAAGGCCCTGGTGGCATTTTCCTCATGGATCACTATAACTTCAATATCCTGGGGCAGTGGGAAGTCGAACGCGGTTCTCAATCCCTCTCTTACGATTTCTGGTGGCATTTGGGCTATGATGTTGCTGTTACCAGTGAATGGGGATATCCTGCAATGATTGAGAACGGTGTGAGCCTTGAAGATTTAGGTGAGCGCAAGTTCGGGCATAAAATCCATATTTGGGATATCCGGCACAGGAAGAATATCCAAACGTTGGATTTGGGCGATGACTATCAGATGATCTTAGAATTACGTCCCGCACACGATCCAACGAAGGCACATGGGTTCGTCAATGCCGTGTTGAATATGAATGATCTCTCCAGCTCGATTTGGACGTGGTACAAAGATGGAGACGATTGGGGCATTCAAAAGATTATTGATATTCCCGCGCAGGCACCTGAAAACCCGGATGACTTACCTCCGGCATTGAAGGATATCGGAATGATACCGCCGCTCGTTACCGATCATATTCTTTCGTTGGACGATCGGTTTCTGTATGTCTCTTGTTGGGGAACTGGGGAGATGTTGCAATACGACGTATCCGATCCGTTTAACCCGAAGCATACAGGTACTCTTGAAATCGGCGGAATTACAAAATCGCATCCGCATCCGGCTGCTGGACCCGTAAGTGGCGGTCCGCAGATGGTTGAATTGAGTCGAGATGGCAAGCGTCTCTACTTCACCAATTCCCTCTACGTTGCATGGGACAACCAGTTCTATCCCGACGGCGCAAACGGATGGATGGTGAAGGCTGATGTGAACGTGGAAGACGGCGGGCTGGAATTGGATCCCGACTTCTTCGTGGACTTTGGCGAGAGTCGTGCCCATCAGATTCGGTTGCAAGGTGGCGACAGTTCTTCTGATACTTTCTGTTATCCATAAAACATAAAGGAAAAACGATAGGATAGAAGAAAGGGCTATTGCCTGCAATAGCCCTTTTTTAACGCAATTCAAGTCTTCAACAACGTTGAAGGCGTATCTACGGCGACGGATCCCGTTTAAGGAATTCGCCTGAACGCACCGTTAGGAAAATTATAAAATATGGACACTGTTTCATGGTTAGGTTACACGCTCCTCGGCGTATATCACGGCATTAATCCGGGGATGGGATGGCTTTTTGCAGTCGCTTTAGGCATGCAGGAAAAACGGAGAAGCGCGGTTATCGGTGCCCTTTTTCCAATGGCACTTGGACACGCAATATCCATCGCAGCCGTGGTTTTCGTCATCGCCTTGGCACAACGGCAGCTGCCGGAGGATGTTCTTCGCATTGCCTGTGCTGTCGTATTGTTCGGCTTTGGCGTGTACAAATTTTTCAGCGCGCGACATCCGAGATGGGTCGGAATGCGTGTTAACTTCAAAGACTTAACGATCTGGTCCTTCCTGATGGCATCGGCGCATGGGGCGGGCTTAATGCTGGCACCGCTTTTGTTGAGAACGCCTGCGACCGAGGCTTCAGGGCATACACACCACGCACCTGCAAGCATGGCGGGTGACGCTGCAATGTTATTATCGGCAGTTGGGGTACATACGCTCAGCTTTCTCCTTGTGACGGGGATTGTGGCAGTTATCGTTTACGAGGTAGTAGGACTTGCGCTGCTTCGCAAGGCGTGGTTTAACATGGATCTGCTGTGGTCCATCGCTTTGATGATTGCCGGTGTTGTTATCCTTTTCTGGAAGCATTAGAGTAGTAGGTTTGTTGGGTTTCGCTCTATCTATTTACCAGAAGCAGGTATTGGCGAACTGCAGTTTAGGTGGCGACACAAGGGCATTGAGTTTTTACCGCTCAACCCAACCTACGGGACCAACGATAGGTGATGGCTACAAGAAATTGTCCAAAATTTAGTATTTAAGGATCATGGCTTTGTATAAGCCATACGCTGCTTTCTTGTTTCTCAGATGCTATATGCCTTCTTGATTCACCATAAGTTCTGTCCATGCCTGATTAATCGCTGCTGGGACATGATTAGTTTTCACAAACGGAATTCCTAACTTAAAACATTCTGCTTGGATCTCACGACTTTCCTTCTGATACCGGATAATCAGGTTCTCTAATTCATAGTCTGAGAGAGATGTTGTCCAATGATCCATTCGGGTATATGTCCGTATTTCAGTGATTTTTGCCTCAACATTGACATCCACGTAACCCAAAAACACGCACTTAAAGCCCTCTTTATGAAAAACAGAGGCGGTTTTGGGGGATATATGATACCCCTCTATGACAAAATTCAAACCTTCATATTTTGCATGTCGTGCCAATGCTTGGGTAAATGTCGAAAGTTTTTCACAAACGATTCGCGGGTTTGACGTGAAATGCGTGATATCAAGTTGGGGGAACGCGTCGTGCATCGAAGAGACGATTGCGTCCAAAGGGAAAATTGACGCTCCAAGTTTGTCTCGCAACTTTTTTGAAAGGCTTGACTTTCCAGATTGGGGTACACCCCCGATAATAAAACAACACTGGTTTATTGCAGACATATATTTTTCCATGTGGTATAACTGCCTTGTTAAACCTTGATTTTATACTTTAGATCATTGGCTTCATCGCCTGTTATACCACGGAATCCCCAACAGTGGGGTGCTTGTTCTTTTATTGTGATTTCAACATCTGTAGGAGAAATCGACAATTGGCTTTCGATTTCTTTGAAGAGTGTTTTGATAAGTCTTTTTTGGGTTTCTGCTTGGCGACCTGCCATCATATTAATTTCAATGACGGTATAGGCATCTGTACGACCGCCGGGATAGTAAAAATCTTCTTTATCCATAGGTACAAAGCGGTGTGCTCGCTTGTCCTCTGGCATACCAAGAACAGACTGCATACACCCGTGAATGACATTTGATAGTTTCGTCTTTATTGGGTTCAATTTTTCTCTGATTCCGTATACGATAATCATGATGCTTCCTTAATCTGCGTAGGGAGCAACTTAACGCCGTACTTCTTTTGCAATGCACGTAGGTCAGCAAAGTCTGTATCTTGCAATGTATATCCAGTGTGTGAGCGCACCTGGTAATCCACCGATAAACATTGAACCTGCCTTCCACCAATAGTGCCTACAGCGTTTAGCTCCAATTCAGAGATAATCCAATCAATTTCCCCTGGACCGTAGATCGCGCCGCCATCCTCGGTCCGTTCAATTACATGAAAATCAATCTTTCCGTGCAATTGATGTCCCATTACGAAGTTTCGATCCTTACGGTCGTCGGTGTAGATGTCAACAAAGCCGCGCTCGGAGAGTGCCTCGGTGAGTATTGCTGAATCTTCCCATGAGATGATAATATCCAAGTCTTGGTGCTTCCGAGTGCATTCGCCCAGCAGCGCGTCAACACCCCATCCGCCGTCAATCCAAACTTTAATACCGAGTTCATCAAACAGATCAAGAAACCAGTGAACTTTGTCAGCGGTCATAAGATTTTTACATTCACAATCAGATAGATTTCTATACAGATACCGCCCCTACGGGGCTTTGAACCCTGGGAGAAACGGTTTCTATACAGATACCGCCCCTACGGGGCTGCGTTTTGGTGTGTTCAAGTTTATTTTTTTGCAAGTTGGATTTGTATGAGAAACTTTGAGAAAAATCAGAACGCTTTGAAAACTGGACATGACCCTGACAGAAATTGTCCAAACTATAGTGTAACTACTTCTATGTTGTTTTCAAATAATTCTCGCAGCTGATGCGGCAGGTTTTCATCAAGCAATACGCGCATCGGCAACCTCTAACGTCATCTCAAGGTACGCGACAGCCTGTTCTTGGGATACCGTCGGAAAGTCATCAAGAAACTTTTTGAGCGAGTCGCCTGCCGTTAGATACTGAATCAAAATCTCGACTGGCACACGAGTACCAGCGAAAACTAAGGCTCCGTTCATCACTTTTGGGTTGCGCGAAACGATCTGTTCCTTTTTCATTGGTGAACCTCCTTGAATCCTTGAAAAAATTTATATAAAATCTCTTGTCAGAGGACCTTCAACGCTGCTTCATACTTGTCTCTAACGATGTCTTGGACATCCTCTCGTAACTTCTGCCAACTCCGTTGTAGTTTTGCCTTAACCCACATTCTACCTTCATCAATTCCCATTCCATGATGAACATAAGCCAAATATAAAAGTGAAGGTCCTCCCTCAATATGGGACATGGCATCGGCATTAGCGAGACATGCTCCCTCTGCACTCCGATGTTTTACTGTTACACTCGCTCGGTGTGTTGCGATAGCGTCCTTGACAGCTTCCGTTTTTCCTTCTGGGTAGCCGAAACGCTTAAGGAGTTTTTCTGCTTCAATCGGACCGTCAACTACCCCGCGCTAAAGCGCGAGGCTTGTGTCAAACCGTCAAACAGCGATAACTGATTGGGGTTCTTCAAACCAAACGCTTCATTCGGGTTGTTTCTCGTTTCATAGAGGGTGGCAACCCACCGCTCTCCACGAAGGGCAGCAGCTGCCCTAAAGAGTATGTTTATCGCAGCATTGTGGTCTCTGTCGATAGAGGCGCCACAAAACTGACAGTTAAAAGTGCGTATCGCCAACGCAACTTTCTTTGGCGACTTGATACCACAACACGAGCAAGTTTGCGAGGTATGCTTGGGGTCAACTTGATGGAAGTGGAAACCGTCTCTTTCGGCTATGTTCCCAGCCCACTGAAAGAAGGTTGCCCAAGACGCATCGCTGATACTCTTGCTGAGGTGTTTGTTCTGAACCATATTTGAGATTCTCAAATCTTCTGAAATGAGAACGTTGTTTTTCTGATGATGAAACAGTTTGAAAACCAATTTACCGATAAAGTCTTTGCGTTTGTTGCTTGTTCGCTCATGGTGTAAAGCGAGTTTGTGTTGCTGTTTACGCCAACGGTTACTTCCCAACTTCTTACGAGAGAGGTCTTTAGAATGTTTACGCGTCAGTCCTTCTGCTTGGCGATACCAACGCGGGTTGTCCTCTTTTTCGCCTTCGGAGGTCGTCAGATAGTGTGTTGTGCCGACATCAACCGCGATGGCATCGGTTGGTTCTACCTTCGGTGTATCGCCTATATCACAAGAGATGTGTGCGTACCAACCACTCGCTTTTTTAACGATTGTTACCTCTTTGGGATCGCCTTGAAGGGGGCGGTGCATGTATATCTTGACTTCGCCTAACTTTGGCACTTTTAAGCGATTGTGTCTAAAATCAGTTTCTATTATCGGATTTTGGCGGACACGTTCACCCGTCTTGAGTTTGTGCTTTCGCAAGCACCACGTCAGAGAACGGACACGCATTTTAAAGCGAGGGTAGCCCTTTTTCTCTGCTCCTTCTTTGCAACGCTTACGGAACGCATCAAAGGCTTTCTCAACGCGCTTGAGGACAGAAACTTGGAAATCTTGAGGGACTTCACGAAAGTCGTCATATTTCTCACGAGCAATCTTCAAAAGTTGTTCCTGGTCATATCGCGAAACAAAACGACCTTCTTCTTCGTGCGCATACTTGCGATTATTGCGCGCAGAATTCTGAAGTTCACAGAGGTGGTCAAACCACGCTAACAATGTTTGTTCCTGTGTTTGCGTAGGATACACAGGATACTTAAAGGTTAATCTCATGGACGTTCACGTATCACGCGTTTATCCCCTGACAAGTGGGAGGAAACCAGCACGTAACCGAGAGGCTACGCTTGTCATGCTGGTTTCCAACGTGATATGTATATTAAACCATATTTTCGCAAAAAAGTCAAGTGTTTTTTATCAAAAACGCTACGGTCTAACACACGAGGACAAGCATTCCTCCCCGCCTTAAAAGGCGAGGCTTCCTGCTCGTTTAATCTGGTGATGGGTCCAAATGTCATAACCGAAAATGTTGGTGTCAGCAGCACAAGCCTGTTCAACAATCTGTTCAAGTTTGTTTCTTATAGTTTCAATCACGGAAAGTTTCCTTTTTTAGATATGAGCTTACAAGTCGTTTTCAGGAATACTAAGAATACCACAAAACTGAAACTTAGACAATTGAAAGTTGTGTTTGATAGAGATTGCGCGATCGCTTCTACACATTTGAGATTTCAGAACGAAAGGTTTGCTTTTTTTTGCTAACTGTGCTATAATTTCTTCGGTTTATACAAGACTTTGATCCCTCTTCTTAACATGGGCTTGAAAACAATGCCCTTAGATCGAAACTCTCAAGCTGCACCCAAAAAGGAGAACCTTATTTAATGAACCTATATGGAACAACGTATGACAGAATGCAACTGCTTCGTCACGTTGGAGATGTGTCACAAATTGCCCATGCCAAAACGTACCAGCTGACAGATGGCAACGAAAAGGGTGTTGACGCAATCGACTTCCGAACAGGTAGCGGTCTTAACTTCACTGTACTGCCGAGTCGAGGGTTAGATATCTCTTATGCGGAGTATCAGGGTGTTCCCCTCTGTTGGCGTTCAAGTACGGGTGATGTCAATCCCGCGCATTATGAACCCGAAGGACTCGGCTGGCTACGGGGTTTTTACGGTGGCTTGCTGACGACCTGTGGGATGCGGCAAGTCGGCGTGCCGAATAAAGATGACGATGAGGCATTAGGGCTTCACGGTAGAGTCTCATATACCCCGGCAAAAAATGTTTGGGTCGACAGCCGGTGGGAAGGACAACGCTACATGCTATGGGCACAAGGCAGGGTTAAAGAGACCGCCGCTCTGGGCGAAAACCTCTCTCGCACCCGTAGGATTTGGACCGAGTTAGGTTCGCGTACGTTGCATGTTGAGGATATTGTCGAGAACTTGGGATACCACGATTCACCACACATGTACCTTTTCCATATTAATGTTGGATTTCCAATCCTTACGCAGGACAGCGAACTGCTTGCCCCCTCCTCACAGGTCACACCACGCGACGAACATGCTGCCGCAAGTTTGAACAATTATAATCTCTGCGACCCGCCAACTGTTGATTTCCAAGAGCAGGTTTACTACCATGAAATGGAACCAGATGTTGATAATCACATCCACGTCGCGCTTGTAAACCGAAGTTTTAACAAAGGGCAAGGCATCGGCGTATCGGTACGCTACCACAAGACGCAATTCCCACGTTTTGTCCAGTGGAAAATGTGTGGTGAAGGCACCTATGTCCTCGGCTTAGAACCATCAAACTGTGGCGTAGAGGGTAGGGCAAAAGAACGTGAACGGGGTACCCTACAGCATATTGAACCCGGTGGACGCAGACACTATGAAGTTGAAATCGGCGTGTTAGCCTCTAACGAGGAGATTGATGCGCTTCAGGAAAAAATTACACAAACCCAAAATTGATACCACTTAGGACTTACGCAATTTGCTGATGAGCACCTACATCCCGCACGCCGGTGGCGAGGCTTTAAACCTCGCCAGCAAAGGGTGCTGTGTAAGTTCTGACGACTAATTTAGCGAGGACGTACCAATAGGTTGTCCCACGTTTCAGGAGAAATTGATGATGAAGAGATGTTTGTCTTTACCCCTTATTGTGTTAGCACTACTGACGACGTTTATATTCGTTGGTTGCGGTGCGAAAGAGACACCCCCGACACCAGCTATCGCTGAAGCACCACCCGTACAAGAATCAGAGGAGAGCCACGAAGAACGGGAAACTGTAGAACAGAAATCAGAAGAAGCACAGGGAGAATTACACGCGGCTGAAGAGGAAATGGAGCATGAGCCTGAACCTGAAGAGGTGATGCCAACGATAGAAATTCCGAGCAGCAGTGTTTTGCATCTGATACCCCAACAAACATTTGGAATTATTTATTGTCCGAGTTTAGCTGAACTGGACGATCGGGTTAATATGTTAGCAATGGACTTGATGCCGACCGCTGAAAATCCAGAAATAATTGCCAAAATCTTGGCAGATAGATTCGGGGCTGGCTTTGAGAGCCTTGCTGAGTTACAGGAAATTGGGCTGGACCTGAATCAAGATTTTGCAATGTTCATGACATCCTCGAACCCGTCTGACCTGTCCGCAACCGTACATCTAACAGATTCTGCAGCCATGAAACAGGTAATTGAGGCGGAAAGCGAAGGGAGTGCCGCCACGGAATACAACGGTGTCAGCTATTGGAACGCGGCTGGCGGCGGCGGAAGCTTTGCTATCATAGATGACATTCTCGTTTTCACTCGGTCGCCTGAGGTCTGTGAAAGTGTCATTGATACCTACAAAGGGACAAAACCGTCTATCATAACCCATCCAGCTTACAGTCCGTTTCTCCATAGCGTTTCAGAAGGGAAAGCACAACTCGCGGTGCACTTTGGTTTTGAGTCAATTGCACCTGCTCTGAATACTTCGATTGAAGAGCAGTCGGAATTAATAAGGGACGGTCTTGAAAGCGATCCCGCCGCTATGGCGGCAGCACCTTTCTTTGAAGGTATATTTGCCTCAATGATAGACACGCTTATGCAGGTGGAATCTCTAAGCGCGACGCTCGTAGTGGAGGGCACCGATGTACAACTCGCACCTTTCCTGAAATTCAAAAGCGACAGTAAAATTCAGAACATGTTAAAAGAGATGACCCCTAATGAATTAACACGCCTCGGCGAGCTCCCAAATCGGGCGTTTATGAACGGTGCTTTTCAAGGTAAACCCGAATTGATGGTTCAGATGAGTATGTTCTGGCTAAAGGTGTTTTCACAAGACTCTGACCCAGAACAGGCTAAGATACTTGAGTCGCTTATTAAACAGTCAGAGGACTTTTATGAGGCTCTCGCTGAGGAATGGAGTTTTTCCGCTAATTTTAGAGGTAGTTTCCTCCCTGACTATTTAATCGTCTATGGACTCAAAGATGAACAGAAGGCGAAGACCTACATGGAAGAGGAATTACTTAAACAACTCCAAACCTCAATGGAATTCGCTCAAAAGATGATAGGAGATGTTCCCAGTCTCGGCATGTACGAAGGCGCGCATCAAGGAGAATCCACGATGCACAACGGCGTTGAGATCAAAAGTTACATCTTCCCTAATTTCGGTGCTGCCCTTGGAGAGATGCCACCCGAAGCTGCTGGATTGATGCCCGACGAATGGCACTGGTACTATGCCTTTGCCAATGATCAATTACTGATGGCTATCGGAAGCAAGGAGTTAATAACGATGAGTCTGGATAACAACGCAGGGGGTGATACCGGACCTCGTTTCTCTGGAGAGCCAAGTTATGAAAAACTCGTCGCGACCTTGGGATTGGAAAATAATCTATTTTTAGCAATTTCACCAATGACCATGGTTAAAGACCTCTTACCAATTATCGCGGAGATGTCAGATCCGAATACTGCTGCAGGAATGCAGATGTTGTCCGGAATGTTTATGAATCTACCGGAGAACTACAGCATCGGTTTTTCTGCCAAGGTGCAGGATGGCGGAATTGGTACGAAGCTGCTACTCACTCTCGGCGATTTCAAGCAGCTTATCCATACCTTTGCGATGATGCAAAGTATGGGACAGATGCAATAAATGTGTTTTTGACTCGCTCATAACTTGGTTGTGGGCGAGTTTTTATTTTTTAACGCACGCTTGCCACGTTTAAGACGTTTGGCTCTCATTTTGTTTGTTTATTTTTTCAATAATGCTATAATAGACCTATAATTACGAAATTGTAATATAATAGGAGGTAACCCTCATACGCTTTTATCGGTTGAATTCGCACTGTTTTGCCAAGTTTCTCGTAGGTTGGGTTGAACGGAGACAAGCAAATTACCACTTCTGAAAAAAGGTGTTTTGGAACGCGAAACCCACCCTCCACGAAATACAGTGAAACCCAACATCTTTGCTGCTTAAATCGTTATAATGTTTATTGTTTTTCCAAGGCAGCAACTTAGATTATTCTTTATCACGGTTAGACAGTATTACCAAACCAAGGAGGGAAGTTTTGTGCCTAAATATGGAAGGCACAGAATTTTTTTATTATGAAAAATTGGAAATATCAATACACCTTTGGGTTCAGTATTGCACTTCTGCTATTTATTTCTTTATTTGCTACTGCTGATACAACTGAAGAAGCGACTGAGGCTGTTGAAGCTGCAGTCCCCCAAAAAAGCCCGATTAAGGTCGGCGGGGCGATGCGTGTAAATTACGCCTATGGTGCTTATGGCGATGAGGATAATCCACATCCCCGAGGCGAAAAAATCGGTGATGTTGACCTTGAGATATTCCGTCTCAATGCCGACCTTGACTATAACAACATCATCGGTCGGCTTGAATACCGGTGGTATGATGGCTACAGTATGATACACACTGCATGGTTGGGGTATAATTTGGGTGATTTTGGTACACTTAAAGCAGGTATTGTACGGGCACCCTTCGGACCGACCGCCTATGGTGTTTCTACGAGTTGGTTTTTTGATCAGCATTTTTATGTCGGGCTCGCCGACGATATGGACTTAGGGGTCACATGGAATGATACCTTCGATAAGCTGACGCTTGATGTGGGCTATTACCCTATGAGTGATCCTCAGTTGATAAAGTATAGCAGCCTGGCGAGTTCTCGCTACAGTTATGATGTCGTCAAATGGGAAGAGAAAGCGGATGCGAAGGGAAATGTTGAATGGGGTGCTGGTGAAAACGGGTTTGATGAACAGCACCAATTTAACGTTCGTGCAATCTATTCTCTTGAGAACATCGCAGATGTCGGTGTATCGCTACAATACGGATTGCTGAAGGGGACGAATGTTGGGAGCGATGATGGTGGTAACCACTATGCTGTCTCCGCACATGCGAAGAACACCTTCGCGGATTTCACGCTCTTTTCGCAATTTTCTTATTACGCGCATAATATCACTGACAAAACCCCCTGGGGTACCGGGGACCTCATTCCAATGGGGGCTTACGACTTCGCATGGCCTGTCGCATCAAAAGGATTAATACCTGCCCTATCGCTGCGATACGGCGGTATAGATACTTCTGGCATCTCATGGATTGACAGTGTTACGCCTTATGCAGAGTGGAGCACTATTCTCAAAACTGTAGATGACTACAATCCGAGTATGCTCGTGACACTCGGCGCAAGTTGGACAGTCTTGGGCGCACTGTATGTGTATAGTGATTTCGCACTCTCCGACGGTAATTTTTTTGTCGGTAATACGGATGATGACTACGGGAATATCCTTACAGGGGTGAATCATGTTGGTGCCAATGGAAATAACGTGTTGCATTGGCGAGTTAATTTCAACTTCGGTTATTATTTCTAATCGGTTCTCTGCTCTCGGCTTTCAAAAACCATTGGACATGAGAAGACCTCTTTGCTGAAAGCCGACGGCTGACTGCTGACAGCCATTAAAAAAGGAGAATTTTGAAATGCACGAAGAAGGACAACAACCACAATACATGCAGGAAAGAGAGTACAAGAAGTTATTCGGTTTAGAGATTTATCTCACACCTGTATTTGTTATTTCCAGTATCGCTATCATTGTTTTTATCATAGGTTCTCTCATTTTCCAAGAGGGTGCAACAAAACTTTTTGGAGATCTCAGAGTCTGGCTCACCACAAACCTCGATTGGCTGTTCATGATTACCGCCAATTTAGTCTTTCTCTTTTGTCTGGTTGTGGCATTCTCGCCACTCGGTAAAGTGCGTCTCGGCGGTGCAGATGCGAAGCCTGAATATTCCTACTTAACATGGCTTGCTATGCTTTTTGCTGCAGGCGTGGGTATTGGGCTTCTCTTCTTTGGCGTGTCGGAGCCGGTTACCTATTTTCAGGGTGGTAGTTATTCGCCGCTGGGGACAGAAACGGTTTATGACCCAAAGACGGTCTATACTGCTGAAAATGTCCCAGACGCTGAGGATCCCAAGGTTCAAACGGCGGCTTCCTTGGGGATAGCGACGACGGTCTTCCACTGGGGTTTACAAGGGTGGGCGATCTACGGTGTCGTAGGACTTGCTCTCGCATTTTTCGCCTACAATCGGGGTTTGCCGCTCCTCATCCGATCCGCTTTTTATCCGATATTTGGTGACCGGATATGGGGGTGGCCCGGGCACATCATTGATATCCTCGCCATATTCGCAGGTATCTTTGGACTCGCAACTTCTCTCGGTTTGGGGGTACAACAGGTAACCTCCGGACTTGACTATCTGTTTGGGATCCCGGCGAACAGTCTCACTATGGTCGTGCTGATTGTAATAATTACGGCCATCGCTCTGGTATCAGTAATGACTGGGATTAATGTCGGTATCAAACGTCTTAGTCAATTCAACATAATTCTTGCCTTTGTATTATTGGCGGCTGTTATCCTTCTGGGGCCAACGCTCTACATTCTTCGGACGCTTTTCTCTGGACTTGGCACCTATATTATGAAGATTGTGCCGCTCAGCAACTGGATTGGGCGTGAAGACACTGCCTTCTTCTACGATTGGACGACGTTCTACTGGGCATGGTGGATCGCTTGGGCACCGTTCATCGGTACATTTATTGCTCGCATTTCAAAGGGACGCACGGTTCGTGAGTTTGTAATCTTTGTCTTGCTTCTACCAACGTTGCTATGTTTGATATGGTTTAGTGCCTTTGGTGGCACTGCTATTCACCAGTTCCTCACTGGGGGTTACACGGGTGTAACCGAAAATGTTGAGACATATACTTACGAACTTGCCCTATTCAAAATGTTTGAAGGACTTCCGTGGACAACGCTGCTCTCTTGTGTCGGTATGACGTTAACGATCGTCTTTTTCGTTACTTCGTCGGACTCCGGTTCTTTGATTATTGACATCATCGCAGCGGGTGGCAAGGTTGACGCGCCGATACCGCAACGTGTGTTTTGGTGTACTGCGGAGGGATTAGTCGCTATTGCACTCTTACTTGGCGGAGGGCTAAAAGCGTTACAAGCTGCTTCCCTCGCGACAGGTTTTCCCTTCGCGATTGTGCTGTTGGGAATGGGAGTCTGTGTCTGGATCGGGCTTAGTAAGGAGGCACGTCAATCTTAATCACAATCGGCTGTCAGCAGCAGACAGTCGGAAGAATGGTCATTGGTTATCGGCAGTTGGTTAAGAAGTTTTGATTGCGTCAAACATTGCTTAACCAACCGCCGAAAGCCGAAAGCGAATAAATATGAATACAACAGAATTAGAATTTGAGAAACCTCTTATTGAGTTGGAACGGCATCTTGCCCAATTAAATGCTTTTTCGGAAACGCACCCTGAGTTAGACCTCACGGATGGGATTACGGCACTAAAGGAGAATGCGGACACGCTCACAAAACAGACGTTCCAAAATTTAAGCCGCTGGGATAAAGTGCGGTTAGCAAGGCATCCGCAACGTCCGCAAGCCTCCTTCTATATTGACGCACTTCTTGATGAGCCTGTTGAACTCCACAGCGATAAACTCTACGGTGATGACCGCGCACTCATCGGGGGCTTCGCATGGTTCGACGAGCAACCTATCGTTTACCTCGCACAGCAGAAAGGCACGAATCTTCAAGAGCGGCAGGAAATGAATTTTGGTTACACACATCCAGAGGGCTACCGCAAGGCGAGACGGTTGATGCAGTTAGCAAATAAGTTCAACCGACCCTTAATTTGCCTTGTTGATACCCCTGGAGCGCATTTTGATCTCCGCTCCGAGGAGTATGGGCAGGCGATGGCGATCGCTGAAAATCTTGCGGAGATGATGACGATGCGTGTCCCAATTCTCGTCGTTATTATTGGCGAAGGTGGGAGTGGCGGGGCTTTGGCAATCGCAGTCGGAAACCGTGTTTTGATGATGGAATATGCCGTCTACTGTGTTGCGCCCCCCGAAGCCTGCAGTGGCATTGTGTGGAAGGACAAGGGCGAACATGCACCAGAGGCGACCGAAGGCTATAAACCTACCGCCCCAGATCTGCTTAAATTAGGGATCATTGACCAAGTTGTTCGTGAACCGCTCGGTGGTGCACATAGGAATGCAGAGGCTTCTGTACGCAACGTCAAACGTGCGGTGCGGAAACACTTCACCGAATTGATGCAGATGACCCCTCAACAACTCATCCAACAAAGATACGAACGTTACCGACACATCGGGCTTTATGGCAAAGATACTGCTTGAATAGTTATCAGTTAACGGTTAACATACCTCACAGTGAGAGTCGTTAAGAGGGTTTCCTTTGATTAGAGAAGATACCTCTTTAGAAACTAACAGTGAAAAAGGGCTTTGTGTAACCCAAATCTCTTGTAACTGACAACCGATGACTGACAACTGATGACTAAAACACATGAAGATACGAACGATCACGACAGGTATTCCACTCCCTTTTTCCCCTTACCAACTTCAACGTGCGGCAAAATTTAACACCGCCTGTCGAACCTGCTTTGAAGGGAACGGTTACGAAGTCCAAACGACACGTGTCAGCTGCCAAATCTGGGATGAGGCACGGGATATAGATACAATCCTTACATTGGAGTCCGATGCACAAGCATTGGGAATTGAATTCCTAAACTTAGGGACAATCCTACCGGAAAAGCGATACACAGAAACGCATCTCGCTTGTGTTGCCGATGTGATTGTCCAAAGTGAGATGCTCTACGCCACCGTCACCCTTACGACCCAATCTGAACGTATAGCATTGGATATCACTGAAAATACTGCAGACATCATCCGACAGATCGCACATCGTACCGATGCTGGCTATGGAAACCTCCGCTTTGCAGCATTGATGAACTGCCAGCCAAATACGCCCTTCTTCCCAGCGGCGTACTGGCACGACACTCGGACTAACTTCAGTATCGGATGGCAGGCTATAGACCTTGTGCAAGACGCTTTCACGGATGCCCCGAATTTAGAAGTCGGCTTGCAGAACCTGAAAACCGTCATGGAAGCGGAAGGACAAAAGATTGTCGCACTCGCACAAACGTTGGCGCAGGAATGGGGCATAAAGTTTGTTGGTATAGACGCATCGCTGGCACCGATGGGCGATGAAAGCATCGCTTACGCCATGGAACAACAACTCCCCGGTTATTTTGGCGAGCGCGGCACATTGACAGTCGCTGCTGGTCTCACTCACACACTCCAATCCCTCGAACTGCCGCTCTGTGGATATTCAGGATTAATGCTCCCTGTCCTTGAAGATGTAGGTTTAGGAGAGCGAAGTGAAGCGGGTTATTTTAATCTTGACAGCCTCCTTCTCTATTCCACTGTCTGTGGGACGGGGTTGGATACAATTCCGATACCCGGCGATGCTTCCACATCTCAGATTGCCGCTATTCTGACGGATGTCGCCACACTCTCCATACAGTTGAACAAGCCGCTATCGGTACGCCTTTTTCCAGTTCCCGGGTGCAACGCAGACTGCATGACAGAATTTGATTCCCCCTATCTAACAAATACCACAGTGATGCAGATATAATCAATAATCCTCCGTTATCATAATCTTCAGCGTCAAAACTCCGTCTCTTAGGTCGGAGATGTAGACGCTGTTTTTTATTGACACAAGTTGTTAAATTCGCTATCATATTTAGCGTAATCGGCAGCTGACTGCTGATTGCCATTGGAACTTTTCCTTTGCCAATTGTCACAACATTTGGTGATAGCACCCACTACCTAAAGGTAGGGGCTTCGGCTTCGTAGACAGTGCGGTTTTCTCAAAGAGTAGACCGTCTTAATCCGTCTCCACCAGCAGGCGATTCCCCTTGGGTCAAAAAAGTTCCCTTGGGCATATCAAGTTAACACGTTCTTGGCTATCCCCGCCTGCCTCTCTCCGAAATGGAGAGAAAAGTTGAAGGTGAGACCGCAATACAACGTGCAGGCTTTGACCTCTGCCCCGATTCACACTTTCGTGCAATTACGCGTCAACGGTCTCTTATACTTTTTAGGTGGTATTGACACCTGACACCATTTGACCACCTCTTACCGTGGCGGATACCTCCTGCACAAGGTTTGTGCAGGGTAAGAGCGGTATCCAAGTGTCAGTATTATTAATTATACCACATTTTTAGGGAAATGTCAAATGTTTTTTACTCACAAACCCAATGCCGGCCTACATCCCGCAAGCTGAAGCATGGGGTCTTGGCGGGAAGATTGGTAAGGTGGCGTGAACGGAATTTAACGAGCCTTATCCATCCAATTGATGTCCATCGGAGGTATTCACAATGTATATGCGACATTGGTTACAGAGTCCTTCAAGTCTGACGCACGGTAACATCATTAAGCGCGAGATCTTTAGCAAAAGCAACGGAGACGCTACAGATAAAGAGGGCGCAATTCTGAGGTACGTCGATAGTTTCTCTCGATGCTATCTTGAACCGAAAATATCTTCAGTTCCTACGGCATTAGATGATCGACAACTTATTTTCTACATTGTTGACGGTTCCGGTGTGTTTGAGGCAGGAGACTTGAAACAGCAGGTTGGAGAGGGGGATGCAATCCTTGTCCCGCCCGGACTCAACCACGTTTTGAATAATTTGGAAGATGCCCCGTTAGAGTTTTTGATATTGGAAGAGGTAATCCGGGACGGCGTAGAGGCACCACGCAAGGACGCGCTCATCCGAAACTATCGCGAACGCCCCTTGGGGCAAGGACATTGGACACATCTCGTACATCCGATTTTCGGTCCAGATGACGGCTTAGTGACGCTGCATTCAGTGCTGATGGTGCGGATTGAGGCGATGCAAACACCCGATACACATGGACACGGTCCTGATATGGATGAGGTCTGGTATATGCTTGAGGGTAATGGCATTCACGTTGTCAGCAGGAATGTTTATCGTCAGATGCCGGGCGATGCTGTCTCTGTGGCTTCGTCAAATCCAGGGCATAGCCTTATCAATGACACGGATGAACCGCTTAAGACCTTCTACTTTGCACGTTACGATCGCTAAAAGGAATGACTATGGCTGACAAACCACACGTTCTGCTCATCTCGACTGACCACTGGCCCAACTCACTTCTGGGTGTCAGCGGACATCCGGCTATTCAGACACCGACGCTTGATTCGATCGCTCGTGCTGGTACCCGCTTTACGCGCGGCTACAGTGAATGCCCAGTCTGTGTTCCAGCGCGAAAGACGTTGATGACCGGCGCAACAACGCGGACCCACAAAGACAGGGTTTTCAACGATCAGAAAGATATAGGTGGACTACCGACAATCGCACAGACGTTTCGCAATGCCGGGTATCAGGCTTACGCCGTCGGTAAGCTGCACGTCTATCCCCAACGTGACCGCATTGGATTTGACGATGTACTGTTAGGTGAGGAGGGCAGATTACAATACGGCGTGGTTGATGACTATGAACTCTTCCTCGGTGACAGAGGGTATGCGGGACAGCAGTTTGCCCACGGAATGTGCAACAACGATTACCTCAACCGTCCTTGGCACCTTCCTGAAGATTGTCACGTTACGAACTGGAGTACGCAGTAGATGGTGCGGATGATTAAACGCCGCGACCCGACTCGTCCCGGATTCTGGTACCTTTCCTACTGCCACCCGCATCCGCCTTTAGCACCGCTTCAATGCTACATGGATATGTATCGCGATATTGATGTGGATATGCCCTATTGTGGTGAGTGGGCTAAAGAAACTGAAAATTTACCTTTACCACTCAGATCACGCCAAGCGCAGAATTCTCTTTACAATGAAGATCTGATTCGTTCCGCACGCCAAGCGTTTTATGCACTTTGTACGCACATCGACCATCAACTGCGCGTCGTTATCGGGACTCTACGGGAAGAGGGCATGCTGAACAACACGATTTTACTGTTCACCTCTGACCACGGAGATATGCTCGGAAATCATCAAATGTGGGCAAAACGGCTATATTATGAAGATTCCGCCAACGTCCCTATGCTCCTTGTTGGTACTGCAGGCGATGAACGGGTCGGGCATCATAGGGTTGATGACCGGCTTGTTGGATGGCAGGATGTTATGCCGACCCTTCTCCACCTCGCAGGTATCGATATCCCAGACACAGTAGACGGAATACCGATGGTAGGCGACGAGAAACGGGAATGGTTGTACGGCGAATGTGGCGAGGGTGGAAGTGCAACCCGAATGATTCATGAGGGACGCTTCAAGCTCATCTACTACGCCACCGGTAATTACCGGCAGCTCTTCGATTTAGAAAAGGATCCGAGAGAGTTAAACGATCTCGCCAATTCACCTGAGTATGCCGAAGTGCTTGAGCGATTAACGAATCACTTAATCGGTGAACTCTATGGCAGCGATGAAGAATGGGTAGAAGATGGCAAACTCATCGGTCTGCCCGATCGTGAGTATCGTCCATCTCCCAATCGTGCCTTATCGGGCCAACGCGGACTTCATTGGCCACCACAACCCTCCACCGGACGTTGAATAGTCTCCCCAAAAGTAGGTGCGGTTTTGCGGCGGACTCGCTCAAATGCGATCTGCATTCCTAACCGCACCTCTCAATTTGTGTCCTCCCACTCTCCGCTTAAATCCTTGATTCAGATAACAAATATTTCCCGATTGAAATCATTGAATTTCTATGCCAAGTGTGATATGATTTTAATGAGGATAAGGATTCGGAGAAGACTCATGAATTTCAGGAATGAAGATATTAAACGTCAAATACGTTTAGGCGAAGACAGTTACTGGGAATTCAAGGAAATTGCATTCGTGGGAAACGTTCCCAAGAGTCCCCGTCGTGACGATCTGGCGGATGAACTTGCCGCTTTTGCTAACACGGATGGCGGTGTGTTGCTGTGTGGTGTGACAGACAGTGGAGATGTCCAAGGTATGTCCCGCAAGCAAATGGATGCCTTGGAGCGACTCTTGACTGAGATTTACACCGATGCGATTAAACCTCCGGTTCGACCTACCATTCTTCGCAAGGAAATAAAGGAAGGCAAACCGTTTTTACTCGTTGAAATACCGCAGGGTTATGCGTTACACAATAGTCCTGGTGGCAGTTATCATAGGGTGGGTAGTACGAAACGCCAGATGACAACAGATGAGCAGCTACGTCTCGCGCAGCGGCGTGGGCAGGCACGCTTCCTCTGGTTTGACAAACAACCGGTATCAGGAACAGGTTTTGGATCATTAGATGAATCCCTTTGGAAATCGCTATTGAGTGCCGAAGGTGCTACTGCTCCTGAATTGGCATTGGAAAAAATGGGGCTTCTAACCAGCGACGAAAATGGAACTCTGCGCGCTACCGTAGCAGGTGTCCTTTTGTGCACCCGTTCTCCTGAAGAATGGCTACCGAACGCCTGTATCTCCTCAACCTGTTACCGAGGCACAGATCGTGCATCAGGACAGATAGATGCCCAGACAATTACCGGTCCGCTGAACCAACAAATTGCTGAGGCGGTTGCCTTTGCCGTGCGTAATATGCGCGTCGGTGCCTACAAGAATCCGGCTCGTACGGACTTACCCCAATACAGCGAAAGAGCACTGTTTGAAGCTATTGTCAACGCTGTTGTCCACCGCGACTATGCCATTTCCAGCAGTCGAATTCGGCTCTCAATGTTCGCTGACCGCATTGAAATAAATTCGCCCGGCGGTTTACCCAATAATCTGACAATTGATAGCATGGCTGTCCGCCAGTCAACACGAAACGAGGCACTTGCCTCAATACTCGGACGAATACCTGTTGAAAGCATCAGGGGTTCGGGGGAACGGCAATTCTTCATGGAGCGGCGAGGAGATGGTGTACCAACGATCTTTCGTGAAACGGAGGCTCTGAGTGGGAAAGCTCCAGAGTATCAACTTATTGATAATTCAGAACTTGTTCTTACAATCCCAGCTGCTGATACAGATCTTACACCTGCAACTGCTGGCATTCTTGTCCATTATAGTAGCAATCCGCTGTCTGGAGTTGAACTATTAATGCTATTCCCAAATAAAACGTGGAAAAGGGCAACCACCGACGAGAATGGGTACGCACAAGTTGATCTGCACACAACGCACCTTCCAATGACGGTGTTTGCAGCCGCCCCCGGTTTTGCTGCACACCTTGAGAATAACTGGGTGCCAGCGAAAGGAGGACTTGCACTTGAAATGCAGAGCCTCCAAGATGGCGGATCCGTAATTTTTTCTAATGCAACAGGTAACATCCCGGGCTTGTCCGGGCATTTAAATCCGATTCGCGACACTCAAGATCGAACCTATCTCTACGCTTCCAATATCGCCATAAACGCAGGACAGCAGCAACCGGTTCATTTCATTCTTGGAGAGGATTTGCATCTTACTGATACAGATGGCAAAGAATTGATGGTGCGCGTCATTGCTATCATGGGCAAATCGGCACTGCTGGAATATCGACCTTATTCTAAAGGAGCCAAAGGACACGCTTGATGTTAACGATTTTTGTTTCTATCCAACAGATATTGCATATTCCCAAAAATGGATAGTTCCCAAAAATGCACTAAAAATCTTGACAAAGTTTTTAAAAGCAACTATATTAACATATTGGAAATTTCTTCGTTAGGGCATATTTATAAGCCCGTATTGATTCTTAACGCGAACAATTAAGAAAGGAAAATAGATGTTAGCAGAAATACGTCAAAGAGAAGGGGTTATTGTTATTCGACCCACCGGCCGCATGATCGGTGCGGCAAATGCTGAAATTAGAGAACAAATTAATGAAGAATTGGAAGAGCATTTTGACTCTCCAAAGGTTATCTTTAACCTTGAGAATGTTACCCGCATGGATAGTAGTGGTCTCGGTACGTTGGTCTCTGTAAACGTGACTGTTTCCCGCAAAGGTGGACGTACTGCGCTCGTCAATGCAGGCGCGCACATTCGTAACCTTCTCATCCTCGGCCGCTTAATGAGCGTTTTTGAGAATTACAACAGTGAAGAAGAGGGAATCCTCGCCCTAACCTCTGAAGAGAGTTAGTGGAAACAGTGGAGCCATTTAGTTTCTCTTGATGCGACGATAAGCGCAATCAAAGTTAAATGGCTCTGATAGGCAAAGTGATTCCCCTTCGCGCTTAGGAAAGTTTCCAAGAGGAACCAAAATACAAAAAAGGAGATTTATGGCAAATCAAGATCTTCCGACGCTCACTGTCGATGCCGGTTCCCACGACCGAGACGGATGTCCGGTTAGTGTTAGCCTTGAGCATCCCGGCGTGAGTCAACTTCACGATCATGCCGTCATCTTGACAGATGTTGCGTCCGGTGATGTCATCTCAGCGCAATGTTACGCTGGCGAAGATGGCACTACGACTTTAACTTGGATACTTGATGGACTTGCTGCCGGTGACACACGCACCTATACCCTTTCGGAGGGAAGCGTCGCTGGAGAGACAGGTGTTCAGTTAAAAGACGACACCGAAACGATCGTTGTCACGCTTAATGACCGGCACTTCACAACATTTCGCTATGCTAAAACACAGTTCCGCCCCTATTTCTTTCCCGTTCACGGGCCCAATGGACGCGAAGTAACACGTGGTGAAACAAGCGAGATCTCAACAGACCACGTTCATCATCGCTCTCTCTATGTCGCTTATGGTGAAGTCAACGATGTTGACCTGTGGGGTGAAGGCGGTAATTCAGGAAAAGTTGTGCCGCAAAACTTCACACAAAAACAGGGCGGAGCTGTTGTCGGTAGAATTTACACCGAAAATAGTTGGCAGACACAGGCAGGGGACGTATTGATGACGGACAACCAAAACTTCCGCATTTACAACCTACCTGAGGATGCTACAATTCTTGACTTAGATCTGCGTTTTATCGCTTCCACTGGGGATGTTCATTTCGGAGACACCAAGGAGGGCGGTATTATCACAGTTCGGGTGCATCCGTCAATGAACGCTTCAGATGGCGGAAAGATAGAGAACGCTTTCGGTGGTATCAATCAGCCGGAAACTTGGGGTAAACGTGCGAACTGGTGCGATTATTCCGGTGTTGTTGACGGAACACCAGTCGGCATTGCTGTGTTCGATCATATTGTCAATCCACGCTATCCGACGTATTGGCACGTGCGTAACTACGGGTTAATGGGAACCAACATTTTCGGGGGTGGCACCTTTGAAAGCGACCCTTCTAAAGACGGTTCCTACACACTTAAGCAGGGCGAAGAGATGCACTTCCGCTTCCGTGTCCTTATCCACGCTGGCGATGCAACCCATGGAAAAGTAGCACAGAAATATCACGATTTCATTAACCCACCTGCCGTTGAAATCTCCTAACCCTCCTAATAGTCGGTCAGTGGTTAGTAGAACGTGTGGCAGTTGCGAACGTTTCTAACTGACACAAGCGAGTTGCTGATAACTGACAACTGATAACTGATAGCCATTAAAGGAGATTCACAAATGCCAATTCCTACGATTCATGTTGGATGCACCCATTTCGCGCACGGTCGCTTGCAAGCACAGGTCAATTCGCACGGGTTAGAACCTGTCGCGTGTGTGGACATCAATCTTGAAGAGGCACGGGCAGGTGTCGCATCAATCAACGGCGCGCCTGAAGGCTTGACAGAGCGTATCTACACAACAATCACCGAGGCGAAAGAGAAACACGATGCACAGGCGTGTCTTATCTATGCGTCAACAACGGTTCACGCCAAGTTAATTGTCGAAAGTCTAAATCTCGGCATGCATACTCTCTGTGTTAAACCGATTGCAACGACCCAAGTAGAATTCCACGATATTATCCAGGCACACAAGGCGAACCCGGGTTTGATACTCGTCCAAGGACAGAACAAACGGTGGAACCCTGCCGCCGCAAAAATGCGGGAATGGCTCCGCGAAGATGGTGGTATTGGTGAAATGTTAGCTGGGGAGTGTCGATTCTGGATCCGCCAAAATTTATACACAGGTACTGATTCTCGGCAGCCAGACGCTTATGTTGATGGACTCTTCTTCCATGCTGGCACGAGTCATCAGTTGGATCAGCTTGTCGCCGCGAAAGGGCTTCCGAAGTACGTCACAGCGCATGTTCACAACCGTCGCGATCCGGAACTTGGGCAAATCGAGGCTTGGGGGACAGCCGGGGGCAACGCCCTCATGGAATACGCAAACGGCGCGCCTTTTTCTTATGCCGGAACACGAGCGGGACATGCCGGTCCCTTCGGTTGGAGTGGAAGTTGGAGTTTCCACGGAGAGGATGGAGACCTCCGACGAGACGCGGGACACCTACAACTCTTCCGACTCGGCAAAACCATTGAAGATTTAAACCTCCAAGATTTACACGCCGGTTTAATAGAAGATGATAGGCTTCAATTCGATGCCTTTGCACAGGCAATTGTCAACGGCACGGATCGAGATTGGATGCAAGACACAACCCTCGGCACATGGATACTCATGGAAGCGTGCAACGAGTCGGCGCGAACGCACGAACGCGTTGATGCTGAAGCGTTTGCTAAGAAGATGCTTACCTAAGAGACGCAATTTTCAAACTCTTGAATTTGTCTCTTTCCTGTTTTAAAGAGAGTGCAGCCCGTAATGAAATAGAGGGGTTTTGCTTGGGTATTTTTTCAGATGTACGGGAAGGGACATCAAAGGTCAAATCCACCTGAACGAACCGCAAGGAAAATTAAAAAATGCAATCTCCACACGGCTCAGCGTTCCGTCCGTCTGTGATGGGCAGGAACGGAATGGTTACATCAGGACACGTACTTGCTTCCCAAGCAGGTATTCAGACAATGATGGCAGGCGGCAACGCCGTTGATGCTGCCATCGCAACCGCTGTTGCCCTCGGTATGGTTGAACCTGCTGGCTCTGGACTCGGAGGCGACGGCTTTATCCTCATCTATTGGGCGGATACCGGGAAGGTCGAAGCGGTAAACGGAACTGGACCCGCCCCGCGTGCTGCGACACGGGAAACCTATCTCAAAGATGGTGGAATCCCGATGAAAGGCATACGAAGTGTTTCGGTGCCAGGAATCGTTGACGCATGGCTTCTCGCACACGAACGCTACGGCGCGCTCAAGTTAGAAGACGTTTTCGCGCCAGCAATTTCGCTCTGTGAGGACGGTTTTCCTGTCAGTCATAGGCTCGCTGGTGGGCTTAGAGGTGAGAACGAACGTTTCGCCGCTGAACCGGACAGTCGTGCTATTTTCACAAACGATGGTGAACCGATCTCCGCTGGTCAGTTCATCGCCAACCCTAATCTCGGTACCACACTCCGAAAGATAGCAAAAGATGGCAGAGATATATTCTATAAAGGCGAGATTGCTAAGACTATTGGAGAGTTCAGCCGCGCCCACGATGGACTCTTGACCGCCGAAGACCTCGCTAATTACCACGCACACTGGGATGACCCGATACACGTCAACTACCGCGGTTACGAAGTCTATGAGATGCCACCCAATTCAAGTGGGCATATCTTGCTTCAAGAATTGAACATGGTTGAGTTATTTGATTTGCAAAGTTTGGGATGCAATACCGCCGAAAGTGTGCATCTGATGGTGGAAGCGAAAAAACTTGCCTTTGCTGATCGAGAGAAATATATGGCAGATCCAGAGTGGGTGGATGTTCCGATAGAAGGGATGTTATCCAAATCTTACGCTGCTGAACAAGCAGAACGTATCGACTTGGATAAGGCAGCTTTTGATGTCCCTGCTGGCGGTCCAGAGGCACACGAAGATACAACCTGCTTCTGCACCGCGGATCGCGCGGGCAACCTTGTCTGCGTGCTGCAGAGTATCCAATCCGGGTTCGGTTCCAGCTTAGTCGCGGGTGACACAGGTGTCCTTTTGAACAATCGTATGACCTATTGGCATCTGGAAGAGGACCATCCGAACTGTTTGATGCCGGGCAAACGTGTCCGCCACACCATGAATCCTGTCATTGTTACAAAAGATGGTCGTCCCTTCTTAGCGTGCGGTACACCTGGGGCAGATACACAGGTCCAGACGAACCTGCAGCTCGTTACGCATATTGTTGACTTCGGAATGACACCACAAGAAGCGGTCTCCGCGCCACGTTGGCGCAGTTTACAGAACCCGATGGAATCGACTATCCCACACACTTGTTCCAATGATCTTCAGTTAGAAACCCGGTTCGCTTCTGATACACAGGAGGGGTTAGCGGAGAAAGGACATGCGCTTCAACTCGTTGGAGATTGGGGTGGTCCGGGGAGTGCTCAGGCGATTATGGTTCATCCCGAATCTGGCGCGCTCATTGGAGGTTCCGATCCAAGAACAGACGGGTACGCCGTCACTTTTTAGACACTAACTTTAGACAACAGACAAGTCAACAGAAAGCCAATTCCGTATTACATTTTGCTGTTGTTATTTTCTTAATTCAAGTTGCTATCTTATGGAAAATAAGGGGCAGGATACCATAGAATACCAGGATTAGAGGAAATTCCTTGTATTTTCAATCAAAAACGGTAGATGTTTGTCTAAAATGTTGCGAGTAACAGCTTGGGTTATTTAAGTTTAAATCTTGCCTGTCACAGGCTAAAATCCCTATGATATTGTTCTGCGGGTGCTTTACGACACGAATGTAATTGTTCCCAAGAACAAAACTTTAGGGTGACGATCTGCGTTAGGGATGCAAGGAAGAATTGAACGTCCCTAACTTAATCGATCCCCAATAGGAGAATTATCATGAATAGCAGCATTATTGGAGTCGTCGTCCGTGCGATTCTTGTAACGATCTTTTGTCTCGGAACACCATGGGTGTGGGCAGCTGATACTGTTCTCTTTGAAGAAGATTTTGAAGATGTAGCACTCGAATCCAGCATAATGGAACAGGTTAAGGATGACAAAGTTTGGTCGGGTACACCACCTGACGGCTGGGAAATTACAAACGAGAACCCGAAGGACCTCGGTATGCCTGAATGGAGAACCTGGGCGATTGTTGACCTTGAGTGGTGGACACGAACAGCAGAAGACCAGAGGCGTAGTGAATTCACTGGGGTACACAATGATGGCAAAGGCATAGGTAAGGGAGCTGTTTCTGATCCTGATGAGTGGGATGATTGGGCCGGAAATGGCGATCCTGACGCGTTGAGTCGTTGGAATGGACACTTAATTACCCCACTCATTAAAATCAAGGGCGCAGCAGCAAAATCGCTTGTCTTAACATTGGATTCGAGTTGGCGACCTGAAGATACCCAAAATGGTGAGATAACAGTAAGTTTCGACGGTGGTGCGGAAGAACGAATCCTATTCTTCAAAAGTGTCGGTATCGACGCAGGCGCGCATACCCTTGTTACGATTCCTACCCTTAAGCTAAAAGAAGAAAAATTAAACGATGGGGAACAGATAAACGAAACGTTAGAAATCCCGATCGACAACCCCGCTGGTGCCACTGAGATGACTATTAGTTTCGGTGTCGTTGACGCACAGAACGATTGGTGGTGGGCGATAGATAATATAAAGCTCATAAGCACTGCTTTTGATGTAGAACCGAGAGGTAAATTGGCAGTGAAATGGGGAGAAATAAAGTTCTTACAATAGACGTTCTTTGCCGAATTGTGAAAATTCAGCACTGCTTACAATCCCGCAAAGATGATCCTAAAAAGAGTGATGTACTTCCCTCAAGTGTATCACTCTTTTATGCCTTGGAGAAAAAGTCATGAAAATATTGGTCACAGGTGGTACGGGTCGTATCGGATCAAATCTCGTCAAAAGGCTGTTAGAAAAAGGACACGATATCCGCAGTTTTGTCTATCCGGGTGATGTCAATCGTGTTGGAAGATGGGATGGTGCTGAGCGTGTAGAGACTGTCCTCGGAGACCTGCGCGAATATGAGGATGTCAAGAAAGCCGTTGATGGGGTAGATGCCATCTATCATATCGCTGCAGCGTTTGGGGGTCCCTTTGATAACCGCCAGTACTTGGCAATCAACGGCATGGGAACGCTCAACATTTTAGAGTGTATCCGCGAGTTCAATCGGAATATCCATCGCCTTGTCTATGCCTGTACTGAGGCGATTTATTGGGAACTCACTGAAAAGGGTCGGTTTTTCGATAAACTGATTACCGAGGATATGGTCGCTAAATACCATCACATGCCCTATTTCCTTACCAAATGGATTGGCGAGGAGTTGTGCATGTCCTATCATCATCAATACGGTGTGCCTTCCACGGTTTTCCGGTTCACGACTGTCATTGAACCGAGCGAATTTCTCAACGAAGACGATTTGCCAAAACAATTTGTCTTTAGTCCTATCTATAACCGATATAAGAATTATAAAGGCGACGATCCTGCCGAGTTAGAGACTGCAGAGACCGTCAAACGCCTTTGGGATGGACAAGAAAAGTTTATACTCAAACGCAATCCTAACGGACGACCCTATAAAGAGCATTTCACCGATGTCCGGGATATTGTGCAGGGACTGGTTTTAGGGATCGAAAAGGATGCAGCGGTCGGCGAAGAATTCACACTCGGTGGAAACGGGGTCTTCAAACACGAAGAGGTCGCCCCATACCTATCCGAACGCTACCATAAGGATTTTGTCGATGTGAAACTCCCGCAACCCCTCCACTTTGAATTTGATTTAAGCAAAATCAAAACGCTGTTGGACTATGAACCGCAACACGACTTGGCAAGTATCCTTGATGCCGCTGAAGCGATGCGTCGTGGTGAAGATATTGGCATCATCCCGACAGGCGTTCGATGGAATTAGTATCCACTTTTTGACGATTCTTTTGTTCAATCTCCGACTTGTGCCCTCATGGTTTTGGCAATTTTCCTTGATGTCTTGTGAATGATTGGGTTAAAATTAAACTACCTACACATTGTGCTTTATTTGCATACCGGCCCAACCTAATTAAACACTAAATTGGGAGATTCGTTGTTGTGAAAACTTCTTTTGGAACGCCCATTTTTTACCCGCTTATCCTCCTTATTTTTTCCCTCTTGACGTTCGGTTGCACCAAAACTACGGTTACACCTACGCGACAAGTTTCATCAAGCACGAAGCACCTGGACCGGCATATCAATGCGGTGCTTAAAAGGGAAGGGATTCAACCCTCAAAGGTGTCCAAGGATACAGAGTTTTTGCGTCGCGTCCATCTTGATATGACTGGCAGAATTCCGATGCCCGAAGAGGTCTTGGATTTTCTCAAGGACGGTTCCTCAACCAAACGGCAGAAAAAAATTGAGGAGCTGTTAGCCAGTGAGGATTATCTTGATTATTGGACCGAGTTATGGGTGAATTGGTTAATCGGTAGACGCGGGGATGGCGACAGTCAACGCCTCGGATTAAGACTTTGGGTCCGGGAGGCTTTGGCAAAAAATATGCCGTACAATCAGTTTGTTCAGGAACTCATCGCCGCCGATGGAGAATTACGGGACAACGGCGCGGGAAACTATATCTTGCGTTACGAGCGTTCGCCTGTCTCTCTGACTTCGCACGCCTCCCGACTCTTCTTAGGACTCCCTATGCAGTGTGCGGAATGCCATGATCATAAAACAGAAGTATGGAGCCAAGAGGATTTCTTTCGCGTGGCTGCCTTCTTCACCGGCATTGAAAGTGAGCAGAAAGGATTCATCGAAAGTATGGATATGGTTGGTAATGAGAGAAGAATCGATAATTTTCTTCTTACCAACAAACCCGAAGATTCAATCTGGGTGAGAGACCTTGAGAAGCATGTCCGCCCACACTTTTTGGATGGAACAGAATATCAGGGTTCACGCCTCAAAAAGCGCGAAGCACTCGCACAATGGATGACCGATAAATCAAATCCGTATTTTAGTCAGGCACTCGTGAATCGGATTTGGAAACGCTTTCTGGGACGTGCCTTTGTTGAACCTGTTGATGGGTTCGGAGAAGAAAACCAAGCCACGAATCCTGAACTCCTGAAGTGGCTCGCAAATGATTTCGTGATCCATGACTACGATTTACAACACTTGATGCGGACAATCCTGAATTCAGAGACGTATCAACGTACATCGCAAACAAATAAAAGTAACGAGAATGACGAGCTCCATTACTCGCATGCCTACGTCAAACCCCTAACGGCTGAACAATTTTTCTATTCGCTCCTGCAAGCCACCGGTTTTGAAAGGCTACAACAGGTTAAAATGGAAGGTATCAAGAAGCACGGGGGCGAAGACCGCAGGGGAATGCTACGCTCGCTTGAACAAAAGAAACGCGAACATCTCCAAAAGTTTCTTTTTCTCCTCGATAACGGCGAGATGGAAGAGATCGAAGCCTTCAACGGCACCGTGCCACAGGCACTCATGATGATTAACGGGGATATGGTGAATGATAGCGCGAGTCATGAAGAACACGGCAGCTTCATAAATTACGTACTTGAAAAATGGCGCGAACCCGCAGACCGATTGGAGTATATCTATCTCAACGTCCTCTCTCGATTGCCAACGACCAAAGAGAAAACCTATTTCCAACGCTATATGGAACGAAGCCTCTATCGTAACAAAGACTTGGCTTATGAGGATCTCTATTGGGTCTTGCTCAATTCAGCCGAATTTTCGCTCAACCATTAGTTTGCACAGCCTAACACGCTATGCTACACGAAATACAAGTTATAGGAGAATACTATCATGAACAGACGTAATGTGTTCATTACTGTTTGTACAATCACACTTGGCATTGCCGCGCTGGCGATGTCGCAAACCTATTTTGAGGATAATTTCGATGATCCGAAAGAATCCGAAAAGAAATGGGTGCCCCTTTTTGGAGAATGGGAATTAAAAGCTGATGAATACCATCAGCTCCAAAATACACCGAACTGTATGAGTGTCGTCGCTGACGAATTTTGGGATGACAAGTGGAATGATTACACTTTCGAGGTGAGAGGCAGCAAAATTAGTGGTGCCGAAGGTTTCCTGATTATGTTCCGGTGCCAAGGCTTAATGCAACCCCGTGGTCAAGCACTCGAAGACCATCCACCACGTATGGAGAAACTTAAACCCTCGTTGGAGTACTGGTGGAACCTCGGTGGTTGGGGAAACACACGCTCACAGGTTGAATCGTGGGGCGGTAAAGGTGGTGCTAATAGCAATCACACTATCGATGAAAAAGATTGGTATAACATCAAGATTATCAATGAACCCGGTAGTTACACGCTCTTCCTCAATGATGAAGAGGTCGCGAAGGTGGACGATGACACCGAAAACGGTGTTGGGAGAGTCGGTTTAGCGACGTGGAGCACGGTTGCAAAGTATGACGATGTCGTTGTCTACGGACCTGATGGTCCCTCGTTACCGGTTGATGCGAGGAGTAAACTCGCGACGACTTGGGCACATCTCAAATCCGTAAAATAGACTTTGAAACTGTTAATAACTTGTCGCGCAAGGTCTTACCGCCTCGCGCTACCTTTATGCAAAAAATTTCAAATGCACAACTACTTTTTACCCCCGCGAATTGAATTTGGCGATGGAACTATCCAAAACTTAGGTGAACATGTCAAAGCCTTTGATGGCAAAAAGCCACTCTTGGTGAGCGATGCTGGTGTTATCAACGCCGGTATTCTTGCGAAAGCGATAGAGGCGTTGGACGCAGTTAGTTTATCGCACACCACATATTCAGATATTGAACCGAATCCGACGGACATCAGTATCACAGACGGTGTGGAAGCCTACAAAGCCGAAGCGTGTGATGTCGTTATTGCTGTGGGTGGCGGGAGCGTGATGGATGCCGCCAAAGCCATACGTCTTTTGACAACTCATGAACCGCCTTTGGAACCATATTACGCTGATGTCGGTGGACTCGAACGCATTCGTGACAATATGCCGCCATTGATATGTGTCCCGACAACGGCTGGCACCGGTAGTGAAGTCTCACAGGGTTCGATCATTACGGATACATCTTTAAACACGACCGACCGATGGCGCAAGCGGGCACTCGTTACGCCGTTCAACATGTCAAACATAGCACTTCTGGATCCGGGGATAACACTCGGTATGCCGCCTGCCCTTACTGCTGCTACAGGTATGGATGCTATTACGCACGGTATTGAGGCGTACGTCGCGACGAAGTATCACCCTATCGCTGAGGGGGTTGCACTGCAGGCACTCAGAATGTTGAGTGCGAATATCCAAAAGGTCTACCACGACGGTAGTGATGTAACAGCGCGCGGCGAGATGCTCTTAGGCTCCTGTATGGCGGCGTTTTCGTTCCAGAAAGGACTCGGCGCGGTTCATTCTCTGGCGCATCAACTCTCTACAGATGCCCCTATCCCGCACGGCGTAGCGAACGCGATTCTCCTTCCGCCTGTTATGGAATTCAACTTTTCTCATGCGAGAGAGAAATACGCCGAGGTTGCTCGTGCTTTAGGGATAGATACGAGTGACATGGATATAGATGAAGCGGGGCATGCTGCCATTGAGAAAATCAAAGCATACAATATAGAACTGAATATGCCCACCGGTCTCGGAGCTGCTGGTTTAGACCGAGAAAAAATTCCGAAACTCGGAGCAGATGCAATGCTTGATCACTGCCACAAATTCAATCCGAGAGAGTGTACGGAAGAAGATATGGTCGCGCTGTTTGAAGCAGCGTTTTAGCGGAGGTCAACGGGCACAATCCACCCCTTCGTCAGGGCAGGTTTATACGCATTATCGCGCAAATAATCCGACGTTTGCCACAGGCAAAGATGTTTACCGTCAGGCATCCAGACGACAGATGTTAGTTTCATTGGCGTGCGAGCGATAGGGAATTTCTTACCGCTGTCAAGATCGTAGACCCATACCTTCCAACGGATGCCTACGCAGTCCTCACGTTCCAGATATGCCAGTCGTTTACCTGTCGGGGACCACGATGGGGACGTATGTTTCAGAATCTGACTCTGCGTCAAAGTTGACACCGTTTCTGACAGGTGCAGCTGCTTGTCGACCAGCTGACCGGGACGGTTACCACCGGACAAGACATAAGCCAGCTGCGTTCCATCTGCTGACCAGTTCAGTTGATGTACCTGTTGATGCTGCGTCTGAATCTCTTTTATCCGTTGACCCTCTATATCCTGGATACGAACACCGATGTATTTTGAGTTGTTCACGCCAAAGGCGACGCGGGTGCCATCAGGTGCCCAAGATGGTGCAGATAGATAGGTATAAGAACGCTGCGGACGTTCAATTGGAACACGAGCAATAGCCCCTAACCCACTGCCATCGCTGTTGATTCGATAGACAACATCTAATCCCCCAGTTAGAGAGAAGTCGCGTCTTCTGAACACCAAACGGTTGGACGTGGGTGAAAAGGCGGGTCCATCTCCACGAGCCAATTGTCTAATCCGTCCAAACTTCCAATCCACTGTATAGATATATCGCTCACCCGCTTCGTCAACCTCAAACGCCAAAAGCCTACTGTCAAGCGACCAAGAAATGTATGGATTGTAAAACTGTCCAGTATAGAGTTTTCGTACTCGCTCTCCTTTCCGATCCATAATCCACAATTCATTCGCACGCCAATACCGACTGCCAAGGTCTCCTCTTTTCAAAAATGCAATAAACTCCCCATCGGGACTCCAACGTGGGAATTCCGCACCTTCAATCAATTGCACCCTATACGGAGCCACAGTTGATTGATCTTCGCTGCGACAGAAATCGGTATTGAACATGATGCCGTCTGTCTCTTCAAACTCCCCGAAGGCGAATTTGTTCATCCATCCGCGAACACCGTTCGGGAGCTCAATCTCATACCATCCATCCGAAACTTGCACGATAGGTAGGTGCACCGCATCGTTGAGTTCTAACAATACAGAAGACCCTTCGCTCGCAGGATTTGTAACCCCGCCTTTTCTGGTGTAAACAGGGGCAGCGTCGTGCGTTACAACACCGTGCCGTCGCGTATCTGTTGTGCGATTCCCGCTGGCGAGGTTTGCAACCTCGTCCCCTCTGCTGGCGAGGTTTGTAACCTCGCTTGCGTTTGTAAACGCATAAACGTTACCATCGCCAGATGCAGCGTAGAGGATGCCATCAGAGATAGCAGGCGCAGCACTTACAAAGCCGCCGAGTTGATATGCCCAAGTTTCGGCTTTAGATGCTTCGTCGAACGCGTGAAGCTGCCCGTCGCGTGCCCCGATATAGACGATCCCATTTGCCGTTACAGGATAACTCTCACTCCCATCTGTGTAACCTCGCCACAGATTCGCATTGTGTTCCGGAAAGATAGGGCGGAACACGCCTTTTGCACACCCATATTCAATACCTTGAATGTGGACTGTCCGTTCACGCATTGCTTCAAGTTCACCTGTCCTCGCGTTTAACAGATAGATTTTTGACCGGAATGCGCCGACATAAACTTTATTGTCAGAAACGACCGGTGGTGCCTCCATCCAGCTTTTTGTCTTGAATTCCCATAGTTTTTCGCCTGTTTTCGTATCCAATGCGTAAACTTTGTTATTCCGGGCATTGAAATAAACCTGATTCCCCAAGACCGTCGCAGAATAGCGGATAGCATCCCCCGCATCAAAAACCCATTTAACACCCCACTGCTTTGCATCAAGCGCGTACAATTTGCCGTCAGTTGAGCCGATATATAGGATACCATTTGCAGTCACAGGGGAAGCATGGAGGGGGCCACCCGTCTTGAATTTCCAAAGCAATTTCAACGGTGGTGTGAGGTTTTTATCAGGGCTGATCCCCGAAAAACCTAAATCGTGCATGAACGTATGCCAATCTTCAGCACGTGGAGGAGGGGTAACAAGTTCCGTAGCTTCAGAGGCGGATTCTTGTTGCGTTTCGGATTGACGGGTCTGATTCGTTTGCTGTGAATCACATCCCCACACAAGCAGAAACATGAACACAATTAGGTATTTTCTGTTCCGCAATCGTCTGACAATATACACGAATAGATGCCTCTCTGTACAAAATTCTAATGCCTATCAGTTTAGCACGATTCCCAATATAACACAACTGAAATATTAGCAACTTTTTTCTTGAAAGCCTCGCGAGAAGATGTTAAAATAGAGAAAAAAGAGGAGACATTAAAAATGAGACACAGGGACTTTGCACAATAGATTATCTTCATTCAGTTTTCGTTTCTATCCTTCCACGTCTCTATCCTTCAGATTGGTTGCGTCGTAACGGCGTGTCCCCATTTTCAGAGGCATTCAATTGTCGAATCATCTGTATCGCGGCTGACACAGACGACACAGATTTTTAGCTATTCGTTATCCGAAACCGATTCGGGGTCTGGTGGTTTTTCCAGAGAATTGAATGACTCTGTCCCGACTCTTAGAAAAATTTGAATTTGTAGCGAATTTGTGTTAAAATTTAACCTCTACAAATACAACGCTATCTCGTATTTTAATTACAATTTAATTACAAGCGGTGAACGGAAATGAACACATTGGAATCCAAATTAGGTGAAGTCGACCCACAGATTGTTGAAATCACCGCCAAAGATTTAAAACGTCAGCAAGATTCTCTCATGCTAATCCCTTCCGAAAATTATGCCAGCCGTGCTGTTATGGAGGCGCAAAGCAGCATTCTCGCCAACAAATACGCCGAGGGTTATCCCGGTGAACGCTACTATAACGGATGTCAGTTTATGGACGATGTTGAATCCCTCGCGATTGAACGCGCGAAGGAACTCTTTGGCGTTGATCACGTCAATGTCCAACCGCACGCTGGCAGCCAAGCGAATATGGCGGTCTACCACGCGCTGCTCGAACCGGGGGACACGATCCTCGGTATGTCTCTCAGTCAAGGTGGACATCTCACGCATGGTGCAGGTGTTAACTTCTCAGGAAACTATTATAACATTGCTGCTTATGGTGTAGATGCTGAAACTGAACGGATCGACATGGAAGAGATCACGCGTCTTGCTAAGGAGCATCGTCCCAAACTTATCGTTGTTGGTGCGACAGCCTATCCTCGACACTTTGATTTTGCCGCATGGCGACAGGTTGCTGATTCCGTGGGTGCCTACTTACTTGCAGATATAGCGCATATTGCGGGACTTATTGCTGGTGGTGCGCATCCGGATCCTGCTCCATACAGCGATGTGATCACTACAACAACACACAAGACCTTACGCGGTCCCCGCGGTGCCATGATTATGTGTAAAGCCGAGCATGCGGATAAGATTGATCGCGCGGTGTTTCCGGGTTTACAGGGTGGCCCTTTTCTCCATACAATCGCTGCGAGAGCCGTTGCCTTCAAGGAAGCGAGTGAACCCGCTTTCAAAACATATCAGGCACAGATTGTGAAAAATGCTAAAGCACTCGCTGCGAGGTTAATTGAAAATGGATTCCGATTGGTGAGCGGTGGAACCGACAATCACTTGATGCTGATAGATCTCACCTCCAAGTATGAGAAACTCAGTGGAAGACAAGCCGCCGATCATTTGGAAGATGCCGGAATTATTGTGAATAAAAACACGATTCCTTTCGACAAAAGGAAACCGAGGACAACAAGCGGGCTACGCCTCGGTACACCGATGATCACGACACGCGGGATGAAAGAGGATGAGATGGTCCAGGTTGCGGATTTCATCGCGGAGACGCTTGAAAACAGGCAGAAATCCTCTATCAAAAAGCAAATCCGAGAGAAGGTCAAAGAACTCTGCACACAATTTCCGATTTATAAATATTTAGAGTAGTTATCGGTGATCAGTTTTCAGTCATCAGACCGCTTCGCTTTCAGTTTTCAGTTAAGGGAGTTGGTGTAGCATCTACAATGAACTGGACTGCCACAAGTAATTAACCGACAACTGATAACTGAAAGGTTTTTCGCAGAAAAACCGAACTGACAACTATGGATTATGAAGCAGCACTCGCCTATATCGAATCATTTATTGACTATGAAAGAAGTCCTGATTTTTCACGGCAGGCGCGGTTATATAATTTAGATAGGATCTCTTTATTATTGGAACTGCTTGATAATCCACACGATAGATTGAAGGTTATCCACATCGCAGGAAGTAAGGGGAAAGGCTCCACGGCTGCACTCGTGGCATCGGTGCTTACACATGCTGGCTATAAAACAGGTCTGTTTACATCCCCGCATCTCATTACGCCTCGAGAACGGTGCCGTATAGATGGTGAGTTAATTTCAGAGACAGACGTTGCGTTCTATATTGAGAAACTCAAGCCTGCGATAGAAACTGTTTCCGCTTCTGAATTCGGACGTGTTTCGTTTTTTGAAATATACACTGCGCTTGCTTTTTCCTATTTCGCCGACAAGGCAACGGACTTTGCCGTTATTGAGGTCGGTTTGGGCGGTAGACTCGATGCAACGAACGTTGTCACGCCGGTCACAACTGTTATTACACCAATCGGTTTGGAGCACACTACGATATTAGGCGAAACTTATGCTGAGATAGCAGGCGAGAAGGCGGAAATCATTAAACAGGAGTGCCCCTTGGCACTCGCTCCCCAGCGTCCGGAGGCGCAAGTTATATTTGAAAAAGTGGCTGGTGAACGCAAGGCACCGATTCTTGAAGCAAAGGGTTTCGTTGGAAAAAATCCTTGTGTGTCAATTCCTTGCCTCGTTCAGGATACCGATGGTGTCCCTGTAGCACAGCAATTTGACGTGGAAACGGATTCGGAGCGTTATTCGCAGCTCACCATGCCGCTTTTAGGGCACCATCAGTTTGTAAACGCGACAACGGCTATTGCAGCGATTGAATGCCTGAAACAGAAAGGATACATAATTCCAAAAACCAGTGTTTACGCGGGATTTAAGAATGTGCAGTGGCATGGACGAATCCAGCGAATTATGTCCTCACCGATTATCATACTTGATGGTGCACATTCGCCGGTCTCAATGGAGGCGTTATGTTGTACGATCCGTCAGAGCTTTCGTTACACTCAGGTGACCTTTATCGTTAGTCTAATGAAAGATAAAAATCTGACAGCAATTGGCGACATTATCTCACAAACAGCAGATTCCGTGATTACTACGCAAGTTCCCAATAACCCGCGTGTGATGCCAGCTGAAGAGATACAGTATACTTGGAAGGGTATATGCAAGAGAGTGGCTACATGTTCAACGCCGGAAAAAGCGATCAGGAAGGCGTTATCCGACGCCTCGCCAACAGATTTAATTTGTATTACAGGTTCGCTCTATCTTGTTGGTCAAGCACTTAAAATATTTAAATCGAATTTTTCAGCGAAAGATCGTATTGAAATTCCTTTTTCTTAGGGAAAGATCGTAAACCCGTAATGAAATGGAGGGATTTTGCTTGGGTGTTTCTGCGGATTTCTCCAGATCTACGGAAAGGAACTTCAATGCTCAAACACACTTCATCAAACCGCAAGGAAAATTAAAAAAAGAAAAGAGAGGTTTTTAATGCGTGATATCACTTGCAAGAGAGGGTGGCTAAATTGGAAATCATTTCTGATACTCCTACCCATCCTAAATTTAGCCACCGAGGCTTTTGCCCAAACAGACCCCCAACCTGCTCTGCCACCGGTATGGTGGATTGCCCCTATCGGTGCGCTTATCGCTTTGGGATTTGCTTATCACTTCTACCGTGCTGTGATGAAACAGGACGAGGGCAATGAAAAAATGCGAGACATCGCACAATCTGTGCGCGATGGTGCGATGGCATATCTCAGGCAACAATACAAAGTGGTAGGCATCGTTTTTGTTGTCCTCTGCCTTATTTTTATCTTCATGGCTTTCGTCCTTGATGCCCAGAACAAAGTTGTTCCATTTGCCTTTCTCACAGGCGGTTTTTTCTCAGGCCTCTGCGGTTTCCTCGGCATGAAGACAGCGACGAATGCCTCTGCCCGCACGACAAGTGCCGCAATGCAAGGACTCAACGCCGGCTTAAAAGTTGCGTTCCGTGCTGGAGCAGTTATGGGATTAATAGTCGTCGGATTCGCGCTCCTTGATATTACCGGATGGTTTCTTATTCTCTACTACCTGTTCCCTAAGATACTGCCCGGATTTTTAGAAGTAAATCCGCTACCGCAAATTACTGTGATTATGCTCAGTTTTGGTATGGGTGCCTCAACCCAAGCACTCTTTGCTCGTGTTGGCGGTGGTATCTATACCAAAGCAGCAGATGTTGGGGCAGACCTGGTTGGAAAAGTTGAAGCCGGAATCGCAGAAGATGACCCGCGTAACCCTGCTGCTATCGCAGATAACGTCGGCGATAACGTCGGCGATGTCGCGGGCATGGGGGCAGACCTCTACGAATCCTACGCAGGTTCAATCCTCGCGACGGCTGCGCTTGGTGTTGCTGCTGTCGCTGCCAAAGATCATGGGAACCTTGTCCTCCAACTTAAATATCTCTCGGCACCGATGATTATTGCCGGTATCGGCGTAATTCTCTCCATTTTGGGTATCTATATGGTGAGAACAAAAGAGGGTGCGTCGATGAAACAACTGATGGGCTCACTGAACTTCGGCATTAATGGCAGTGCAATAGGCATCGCCGTCTTATCTCTGCCAGTGCTTATCTACCTTGACCTTCCCAACAAGTGGCAAGTGTGGGGCGCAATTATCGCTGGTCTTGTAGCAGGCTTAGTTATCGGCAAAGTCACCGAAATCTTTACCTCCCACGATTATTCTCCAACGCGTGCCATTGCGAAGCAGGCACAAACCGGACCCGCGACAGTAATTATTGAAGGCATCGCTGTTGGCATGGAATCAACGGCAATTCCGGTTATAACTATCGTTGCAGCGGTTGCTATTAGTTACTACCTTCCTGGTGGAGCAACCGAACCACTGATGGGACTTTACGGTGTCGGCATTGCTGCTGTCGGTATGTTGGCAACGCTCGGTATTACCCTTGCCACAGATGCCTACGGACCCATCGCAGACAATGCTGGTGGAAACGCTGAGATGGCGGAACTCGATAAAAGTGTCCGAGAGCGTACAGATCAGTTAGATGCCCTCGGTAATACGACAGCCGCAACTGGTAAAGGATTTGCGATCGGTTCAGCCGCGCTAACAGCACTCGCGCTCTTGGCTGCGTATTTAGAGGAAATCCGATACGGCTTGATCCACTTGGCAGGCAAGGAAACACTGGATATTGAAGGCGAAGGCACGATTGATACATTGAAGGTCACCGTCAGCCAATTTATGGATTACTACGATGTCACGCTGATGAATCCACAGGTCCTTATTGGATTGTTCATCGGGGCAGTGATGGCGTTCTATTTCTGTGCATTGACAATGAAAGCCGTGGGACGTGCCGCTGGAGCTATGGCCGCGGAAGTCCGTCGTCAGTTTCGTGAGAAGCCGGGCATTATGAAAGGCGAAGAAAAACCGGACTACGCACGATGTGTCGAAATTTCAACCGTTGGGGCACAACGAGAAATGATTTTTCCATCACTCATCGCCATTATTGTGCCTGTCGCTGTCGGTCTAATTTTTGATGTCGGTGGTGTGTTAGGATTGCTGGCAGGTGGATTGGCGACTGGGTTTGTTCTCGCAATTATGATGGCAAACGCCGGTGGTGCATGGGATAACGCCAAGAAGTTCATTGAGGAAGGCAGCCATAAGGACGAATACGGTGAAAAGGGGTCCGAGCCTCATAAAGCTACCGTTGTTGGTGATACTGTCGGGGATCCGTTCAAAGACACTTCTGGCCCCTCGCTTAACATCCTCATTAAGTTGATGTCTATGGTGTCTGTCGTTTTTGCGGGTCTCATTGCGAAGTATGGTGGTGTGTTTAACAACTGGTTGGGTATGTAGGAAAGTAGCAGATCTATTATCAATTTGTAGGAGAACAGAAAGAAATGTCCAATAAGCTGAAACCCCGAAGTTATGCGATTACCGATGGACCCGACCGCGCCGCTGCACGCACCATGCTCATGTTTGGCGATGGCGGGTTATCACCCGAAGACCTTGACAAGCCGATTATCGGGGTTGCCAATACATGGATCGAAATCGGTCCCTGTAACTTCCACTTAAGAAGACTTGCCGCCAAAGTCAAAGAGGGCATCCGTGCTGCAGGCGGAACACCACTTGAATTTAACACCGTTAGTATCTCCGATGGTATCACGATGGGGACTGAGGGTATGAAAACCTCGCTCATCAGTCGCGAAATCATCGCCGATTCAATTGAGTTGGTTTCCATCGGCAACATGTTTGATGCTGTCGTTGCTCTCTGTGGTTGCGATAAGACCGTCCCTGGCACCGTCATGGCGTTGGCACGGTTAGATATTCCATCGCTCACCCTCTACGGTGGTTCAATCATGCCGGGCAATTTTCAGGGACGCGATGTCACCATCCAAGATGTGTTTGAGGCAGTCGGGCAGCATGCAGAAGGCACTATCACGGTCGAAGAATTGGACGATCTAATTAGTAAAGGGTGTCCCGGTCCGGGGGCATGTGGTGGACAATTTACCGCCAATACCATGGCAACAGCCGTTGAGATGTTAGGGATTGCCCCCTTGGGAAGTGGGAGTGTCCCCGCCGTCGCAGAAGACAAGGATCAGGAGGCATACAAAGCTGGACAACTCGTCATCGACATGCTCGCTGATGACCGGCGACCGAGTCAGATTATCACTCGTAAGTCACTTGAAAATGCGATTACCTCTGTCGCTGCAACCGGTGGTTCTACGAACGGTGTTTTGCATCTCCTCGCCATCGCACACGAGGCACAGATTCCATTGACGCTTGAGGACTTTCATGCCATTAGTCAAAGAACCCCGGTATTGGCGGACCTCAAACCCGGCGGACAGTTTGTCGCTACCGACCTCTATGAAGCGGGAGGCATTCCGTTCTTGGCAAAACGCTTGGCAGAAGCAGGTTTGCTCCACACCGATGAACTTACCGTTACAGGGAAAACCATCGGTGTAGAGGCAAACGCAGCGACCGAAACTGAAGGACAACAGGTCGTCAGACCGGTAGATGCACCGCTCAAACCGACGGGCGGCTTTGCGATCTTGAGGGGGAACCTCGCCCCGGATGGATGTGTCATCAAGTTAGCCGGACAGGACAGAACGCTCCATCGCGGTCCCGCACGTATATTTGAACGTGAAGAGGATACTTTTGCCGCCATTAAAGGTGGAGAGATTAAACCAGGTGATGTGGTCGTTATTCGTTATGAGGGACCCACCGGTGGTCCCGGTATGCGGGAGATGTTGGGCGTAACAGCAGCAATCGTCGGCGCAGGCTTGAGCGAAGATGTTGCCCTCTTAACCGATGGCAGGTTCTCTGGCGCAACGCACGGCTTCATGATTTGCCACGTCGCGCCCGAAGCAGCCAGAGGTGGTCCGATTGCTATCCTCCAAGAAGGGGACGAAATCGTAATTGACGCAAAGGAACGACGGCTCAACGTTCAACTCTCCGACGCGGAAATTCAAGCACGCTTTGAACAGTGGACACCCCCTGAACCGCGCTATGCTCGCGGGGTTATGGCGAAATATGCGAATTCGGTTTCTTCTGCCTCTGAAGGGGCTGTGACAGGATAAAACGCTTAAATGCGGTTATCTTAGCGATTAGCGAGTTGCCGACGGAGACGCTCTATCTCGATTTCTGCTTCCCTGCGCCGTTGTGTTTCTTCTGCTGCGCGCGTTTCTGCTTCTATCCGAAGTTGCTGCTCCTCTATCCGAAGTTGCTGCTCCTCTATCCGAAGTTGCTCTTCCTCCATGGAAGTCGTAATCGGGGTGCCATCTGGTAAATACGGACGCAAAAGCCTGACGTGGGTATCCAGTTGATCTTCCCATCGAAAATAGAGATTTAACGCTTCGCTGAACAAGCCTCCTTGTGCATCCGGTGAAAGTTCTACGATGTTTCCTGATGGATTTCGCTGCCATCCGCGAAACTCCGAAGGTTTCTCCATTTCGGGTTGATGGATAAAGTACTCTTGAGCCGCCATATCCCTCAGATAGCGTTGGACTTTTTCATGCCGATCCTGATTCGCTGTTGCATCGGAAAGAAATTCAAAAATAGCCGCAGGAACAGCACCTTCTGACCAGGTATAAAAACTCCGCCGCTGTGGAAATTTATCAACACCAAAGACGACGTAAACATCGGGTGCGACGAATTTTGTGATGTCGCCTTCACGGTAGTAAATGAAACTGTCAATGCCAATGTAAATGTGTGGGTTGATCGCAAAGTATCGCGAGATTTGATCAGAAAAGATACGGATCTGATCAGCGTGAAATCCTGTCGCCGCCATCGGTTCATCGTCCTCACAAGGGTAGCCTTCAATGTAAATGGTGGGTTTTCCTGTTGCTTTTGGAAAAGTAGGCATATATTTTCTTTGTTTGAATTCAAATTCCTTTAGGGTATCCATGATCTCCTCCGTATCAGTGTTTGAGCGTCTTCACTTACATAAGGGAATGAAACCACTGTCAAACGTTTTGAAAATTGCCGAAACGTTTTCTATAATTTTAGCGAACCGCCTATTTTTTGTCAAGTAAAACACAAGGATTTTGGCTCGCAAACTCCAGCACATTGACGGATGTGTAAATATTTTACGGTTGGTTGCTTGTCTGTCCTATCGGAAAAATCTTGTAAAATCGCTGCCAATTTGTTAGACTATATCTCATGGATAAACAACAACCTATTATCCTTAATCAAGCAGAACTTGACTGGGAAACTTGGGACGATCCAGACCTCGCTGCCAAAAGTCCAATTCGTTGGAAGATCCTCATATCGGGTGAACGCGGACCCAGTAGTCGGCTTGCCACCGGAATAGCAGAGATGGCTCCGGGGACCTTGCTACCGCTCCATCACCATGAACCCGCGGAGACATATTATGTCATCAGTGGTTCTGGATATGTAACGGTAGACGATCGCGAAGCATCATTGGGCCCCGGAGCGTCGGTTTTCATACCCTCTAATGCCAAGCATTCACTCCGTTGCACCGGCACCGAGAAGTTGGTTTTCCTGTTCACCTTCGCAGCGGATCGGTTCGATGAAATCGTCTACCATTTCGATGTGTAATGCTTCTTTACCGAACAGTTTGAGAATGCTTCTAAGGTAAATTGTCGAGATGTCAACATTAAAAACAACAGACACTAAACCTATCATTTCCAATGCGGATGCCAGTCTGATAGACATCGGCGATGGCATCGCCCGGTTTGAATTGCATAGCAAGTTGAACATCATCGGGGACGAAATGCTGAAGATGTTCGATGCGGCGTTAGACGAGGTAGAAACGAACTATGCGGGCATGATTGTTGCTACAGAGGCGAAGCATTTTTCGGTGGGACTTAACCTCATCCTTCTTCTGGAGCGTGCGAAGAGCCAAAATTGGGACGCTATTTCAGGAACACTCCGCAAACTACAAACCGTCTGCACAAGACTTCGGACAGCGTCAAAACCGGTCGTTGCGGCGACAGTAGGTATGGCACTCGGCGGCGGGTGCGAACTTGCATTCGGGGCGGATGCGGTCCAAGCCTTTACAGAAAGTCGCCTTGGTCTCGTTGAACTCCGCGTGGGGCTTATTCCCGGTGGCGGTGGTACTAAGGAGATGGCACTCCGATGTCTGGACGGACAGACGCTGCCTGCGCCGATTCAGGATCTGTTTCCACATGTTAATAAGGCTTTTGATACCATCCGAGAATCCACGATTTCACAAAACGCAGCAGAAGCAGTGGGCCTCGGTTACCTTCGCCGGACGGATGCTATCTCATTGAATCAGGAAATGCATCTCGAAGATGCCAAAAGACTTGTGCTGTCAAGGCATGAAATAGGGTATAACCCACCCGAACCACCACAAATATTTGTGCTTGGTGAGGAGGGGATCGCTCGTCTCAATCTACAAACACATCTCCTTCGGCAAGCGGATGCTATTGATGACTATACGCAGCACCTCGCCAATCAATTGGCTTACGTCCTCTGTGGCGGCACACTTTCGACTCCACAATTCGTCACCGAACAGTACCTACTTGACTTGGAACATGAAGTATTTCTCAGCCTTTGTGGGGAACAGGAAACGCATGCAAGGATAGAAGCAACGGTGTTAAAAGGTAAAAAGTAATGCAAACACCATCAGACGTAGTTATCGTATCTGCGGTGCGCACAGCTGTAGGAAGAGCAGGAAAAGGAACGCTGAGAAACACGCGACCCGATGAACTCGCCGCTGCCGCGCTCCGCGGGGCAGTTGATAGACTCCCGCAGCTTGACTTGGACACTATAGATGATGTCATCATTGGATGCGCTACACATGAGGGACCGCAAGGTTACAACGTCGCTCGGATTGCGAGTTTACGTTCAGGGTTTCCGGTTTCCATACCCGCCATTACGATCAATCGGTTCTGTGCTTCCGGTTTGGAGACAATAGCTATGGGTGCTGAGCAGATTCGATCTGGACGTGCCGATGTGGTTATCGCGGGTGGTGTGGAGAGTATGAGTCAAGTGCCGTTCGGTGCTAACCTCTCGCCGAACCCTACGCTTATAGCGCATGCGCCGGATGCCTATCTCAGCATGGGATTAACTGCCGAAAATCTGGTGCGAAAATATGGTATATCTCGCACTGCACAGGACGCTTATGCATATCAGAGCCATCGCAAGGCGATCTCGGCGATTGATGCAGGCAAATTTCGAGAAGAAATCGTTCCGTTCACGGTAGAAGAAACGCATCTCAATTCGGAAGGAGTTTCTGAAACGAACAGTTCTGTCTTTGATACGGATGAAGGACCCCGCCGAGATACATCGCCAGAAGCATTGGCATCTCTCAAACCCGTTTTTCACGTGGATGGCACAGTGACGGCTGGCAACGCCTCCCAGATGAGTGACGCTGCCGCCGCTGTCGTCCTCATGTCCGAGGCGCGCGCCGAGGCGGCAGGTTACGAACCTTTGGCTCGCTTTGTCAGTTACGCCACAGCCGGTGTTTCGCCCGAAATCATGGGAATCGGACCTGTGCCTGCGATTCCTAAGGCACTCGCGTCTGCAGCGTTAACTTTGGCTGATATAGACGTTATAGAACTCAACGAAGCATTTGCTGTGCAAGCCCTCGCTGTAATTGAAGAGGCACAGTTGCCACCCGAAAAAGTAAACGTCAACGGCGGGGCAGTCGCGTTGGGACATCCCCTCGGTTGCACTGGAACAAAGCTCACCGTGAGTCTGATTAATGAGATGCGGAGGCAAAATCACCAGTACGGCATGGTAACAATGTGTATCGGCGGTGGTATGGGTGCCGCTGGCATTTTTCTTAATCCGACGTAGAAAAAAAGGAGGCGGTGTTCCTCCCCTTCCGCCACACCCACGAAGTTTTAATGCGCGCATAGCCCGTAATGAAATGGAGGGGTTTTGCTTAGGTGTTTTTTCAGATAGACGGAGAGAAACGTCAAAGGTCAAACCCACTTCAACGAACCACAAGGAAAATTAAAAATATGCAAACTCATGTCTATCTCTCCATAGCAGGAGAAAACAGAATCGCCATTTACACGTTTGATGCTTCTGATGGTAGCATCGAATTTCAGGAAAATATTGATGTTACCGGTTCTCCGGGTCCGTTAGCACTTTCAACTTGTGGCAACTACCTATATGCTGGTCTACGCTCCAGTCGCGAAATCGCAAGTTTCCGCATTGACGAGGAGACAAAACGCCTCTCACACTTGCGGACAGTCCAGTTAGACGCGGATACGTGTTATATTGCGCCAGACAAAACAGGGCGTTTCCTGTTTTCCGCCTATTACGGTGCTGGCAAAGTTACTGTACATACAATCGGCGACGATAAAACTGTCCAAGGCGAAACGCTTCAGACCGTCGAAACCGATATACACGCTCACTTTATTGAGACGGATGCCTCAAATCGGTTTGCCTTTGTGCCGCACACAGTCCCCCGGAACGCTATCTACCAGTTCCATTTTAACGAGGATACAGGCACACTTACGCAAAATCCTATAGGAAATCTCAATCCGGGTGCCCCAATTGGACCCCGGCATCTCTGTTTTCATCCAAGCAAACCGATTCTCTATTCTTCAAATGAGCAAGGATCGAGTGTCTCCGCATACACTCTTCGGGAAGGAGGAGACCACCCCGGAATCTTAGTAGATCTACAGGAAGACCTCTCTACGCTCCCCGTAGATTTTGATGCGGATAATACTTGCGCGCAGATTCACATCGATCCACAAGGAGCGTTTCTTTACGTCTCCAATCGCGGGCACGACAGCATTGCTGGATTCGCAATTGATGAAGAGAGTGGCGAATTGACTGCCATCGGGCATCAGTTAACGGAACCCACCCCACGCGTTTTCAACATCGACGGAACTGGCAATTATCTCTTTGTCGGTGGTCAGGGTTCGGGTAGACTCGCTACCTACCGCATCAATCGGGAAAGTGGAGCGTTGGCACCGATTGCCAACTATACGGTTGGCGAAAACCCGATGTGGGTACTTTTTGTATAGAAAGAGGAAAATGGCACGACGCGGAATTTTTATTACATTTGAAGGCATAGAAGGCGCAGGGAAGACGACGCAATCAGAACGTTTAGCAACCGCATTGGGACCGGACATTGTACTCACCCGTGAACCTGGCGGCACACACATTTCTGAACGGATTCGCGACCTCTTTCTGACATCGGACGGCATAACGCCGATGACAGAGTTGTTGCTGATAGCTGCCGCGCGCACACAACACGTCAACGAACTTATACGTCCCGCATTAGACGCGAAGCGAACCGTCATCTGTGATAGGTTTATCGATGCTACTGTCGCTTATCAAGGCTATCGCGGGGGCATCGACCTTGCGTTTATTCACCAATTAAATCACACTGCTACTGACGGTTTGATCCCTGACATCACCTTTATCCTCGATCTGTCCCCAGAGATAGGACTATCACGCCAACAGCAAGGAGGTGTGCACCGGGACCGGCTGGACAGAGAGTCGTTGGAATCTCATCGGAAGGTTCGCGAGGGATACCTATCCGTCGCGAAAGCGAACCCACATCGTATCAAACTGATAGACGCTACACAGTCTCCAGACACTGTCCATGCTGCGATCTTAGCTGAATATCAAGATTATGTATGGTAAGCGATGAAAGTCTTGTAAAGTGTGCGAAAGTTATGAATGCCTCGCAGTGAGAGTAAAGTTGAAAGAGGCTTCTGGTGCAATAACAACTTTAGATCACTTGGCAACTTTCTTACTTCCCTCTTGGAAGAAAAAATGCAAAATCCAATCATTGGACACCAACAAATTGTCGAACAACTCCAACGAACTGTCGCATCGGATCGTATTGCTGGTGCTTACCTCTTCTATGGCCCGGAAGGCGTTGGAAAGGAAACGGTCGCTTGCTATTTTGCGCAACTCATCTTCTGTCAGCAAGACGCGCAGCCTCCCACGGTATGCGGCGCATGTCTCGCCTGTCGGAAGGTGAACTCTCGAAACCATCCCGATCTACAGCTCATCCGACCTGAGGGGAGTGAACTCAAAATCGGGCAGATCCGAGAGTTACAAAAACAAATTATCTACGAACCCCTTGAAGCAAATCGGAAGGTCTATATATTAACAGACGTAGACCGGATGAATGATTATGCCGAAAACGCACTCCTCAAGACCCTTGAGGAACCACCCGCTTCCTCTGTTTTGATCTTACTCACATCGAACATCCGAGTGTTGCTGCCAACCACCCGTTCCCGATGCCAAATTCTACAATTCCACCCGATGCCGACACAGGAATTAGCCGAAATCTTGGTGAAAAGATTTTCTGTGGGACCAGAGCAAGCAACGACACTTGCCATTGCGGCAGATGGCGCGATCGGAAAAGCACTCACGCAACTTGAAAAAGGCGACGTACACACTGAAAGCGTTCCAGAAGTCCTCAAGGAGACAGATTTATTAGCCGCTTTCAGACTTGCTGAAAACTTCAAAGATAATCCAGAGACTTTAAGTGAGCTGGTGACTTGGTATCGCGATCTTCTCTTTTTACAACAGGGCGCGCCCAGCGAACTCATAACACATATCCATTTCCTTGACGAACTCCGATCAATTGTTCCGCGCTACTCTCGACTGCGCATACAGCAAGCCATCCAGACTATCTTTGACACCAAATCCCTCATCGAAAACACAAACACAAACGCTACCTTGGCTTTAGAGGTAATGTGTTTGAAGTTACTGAAATAAGTGTTACCCTTCCTCTGATGACGAGCTACCGACTGCTGATGGCTGATAGTCAAGAAACAGAGATTGACAAACGTGTTTCCTGATGGTATAATTTCTTAACAAATGAGTCAATGCTGACTGAACGGGAACCCCAAAAAACAGAAGGAAATACCATGAGCGCATTTTACATCACCACACCCATCTATTACGTCAACGATGAACCGCATGCGGGACACGGTTATAGTACCATTGTCGCAGATACTTTGGCGCGCTATCACCGCCTCAAAGGCGATGAGGTGTTCTTTTTGACCGGCGTTGATGAGCATGGCGCAAAGATACATAAAGCCGCTGAAAAGGCAGGACTTACCCCGCAAGATTATTGCAATAAAATAGCACCTACATTTATCAAATTTTGGAAACGGCTGAATATCTCACACGACATCTTCATGCGCACGACAAGCGATATGCACAAGCGCGGCGCGGCGAAATTCCTCACTGCCCTCTACGAAAGTGGGAATGTCTATAAAGGGACTTATAAAGGATACTATTGCCTCCCCTGCGAGCGGTTCGTTCCAGAAAAAGAATTGACGGACGAAAAAATCTGCCCGATTCATAAATTGCCCTTGGAATGGCTGGAAGAGGAAAACTATTTCTTTAGACTTTCCAAGTATCAAGATCGCTTACTCGCGCATTTTCGTGAAAACCCAGACTTTGTCTACCCTGCAGCACGGCGCAATGAGCTCCTGAGCGTCCTCAACTCTGGATTGGAAGATATAAGCATCTCTCGCTCCTCAGTCTCATGGGGAATTTCCTTACCGTTTGATCCTAAACATATCGTCTACGTCTGGATTGAAGCATTGATGAATTATATGACAGCACTCGGTTATGAAACCGATAGTGAACAGTATCACACTTTTTGGCCCGCTGATGTCCACATGATGGGGAAGGACATCACCCGCTTCCATGCGCTGATCTGGCCCGCAATGTTGATGGCTGTAGACTTACCACTTCCCAAGCAGATCGTCGCACACGGGATGATGACGAAAGATGGCGAAGCGTTGAGTAAAACGCGAGGTATTTTCGTTGACCTGAATGCAGACATCGCGCAATACGGATTGGATGCGTTCCGTTATTACCTCCTACGCGAATTTAGTTTCGGCAATGATGGTGATTACCGTCCTGCACGTTTGCACGCCCGCTACAACGCCGATCTCGCGAACGATCTCGGCAATCTGCTCAATCGCGTCCTCGGTTTAGTCAACAAGAACTTTGAGGGGATTCCCGCACCGACAACACCGGGGGAATTCGACGATGAAATCGAGGCGATGGCACAGACCACTATTGATCAATTAGACGAACACATAAGCGCGTTCGCGTTTGATGATGCATTGGAAACCATCTGGGAGTTTGTGCGGCGCATTAATCGCTATGTTCAACAGACACAGGTCTGGACGCTCGCGAAGCCGGAGACGAAACCGAGAATGGGAACGATCCTCTACAATAGTTTAGAGGCGTTGCGGTTCATCTCTGTGCTCATCTCGCCTTTTGTTCCGAATACTGCTGAAAAAATTCAGAAGCAGATCGGTCTGCCGGAATTTGATACCGTCTCAGAATGGGGACATTTGCCCGCAGGACTAACGGTCAGCAGAGGCGAACCTATTTTCCCACGTGTTGATACCAAAAAACAGAAACAGCCGCAACCGAAAACGGAAGCCGAACCGAAACAGAAGAAGGTAGAAAAAACGAGCGAGCTCGTCTCCTTTGCCGATTTCCAAAAGTTGGATCTTCGGGTGGCATGTATCCTCGCTGCTGAATCTATTGAAGGGGCTGACCGACTTCTCAAATTGCAGGTTGACCTCGGCACGGAGAAACGGCAGTTGGTCGCTGGGATTGCTGAACATTATACGCCAGAGGCATTGATAGGAAAACAGGTAATAGTTGTCACGAACTTAGAACCCGCCACCATTCGCGGTGTTGAGTCGCAAGGTATGGTTCTCGCGGGGAGTGGTGACTCTGTGGTCTTGGCAACCCTTGAAACGGAAATGCCGCTCGGCACAGAAATAAAATAGTAGGCACTCCGTGTGCCGTGACAAAATGCGAGATATAGAAAACATCCTTAAAACCCGCATTGAAAACGATGAGGCGAATACCTTTGTCGCCATTGTACCGACCGATTCTGCGCGTTTGAAACGTCAGCGCGAATTGGTCGGTTATCATCCAAACAGGGCAGTTGCCAATTTGCGTGTGCATACCAGTGTAGAATTTATTCAAAAGTTATACAGACAAGCTCAGTCGTCAAGACAATATATTTTATCAGGAATCCAACACCTTTGGCTTCACGAAATGGTAGATCCTGACACTGACGATATTGATACCTACCGATATAACGCATTTCGCCCAATTCAAAATGCTGCCATCCCTGATAGCACACTTTCCCTCATCTTAGACACAATAAATCACCTTAAGGATCAAGGAGAGACTGAGCCGAACTTTGTAGAAGATAATCTAACCAAAGTAGACCTCGCTCGTATTTACAGCGATTATGAAGCGAGACTTGGAAGCCGATGGATAGATGAGAAGGGAAGACATTACTACCTGGCAAACAATTTTAAAGAAGAGTTCATCAAGAACGCATTTCCTGGCGTTGACCTTGCTGTTTTTGAGGGTTTTACTTTGCTTTCAAAAGCCGATACTAAACTCTTAAAACACATTGCTGAAATACCTGATATAGAGATGTGGTTCCGCACTGATTGTGTTGAAAGGAATGAAGACCTTTATAAAAATATTATCGACCTCGTTTCACAATTTAGAGACACAGGTGCTCACATCGATGCTGACTATGGACGGCACCCTGATCGACACAGACCTTTCGCTGAGAATCTGTTCAGAACAAATATTCCCTTAGACCATAAAACGGATCTAACAGATAAAATTAAGGTTTTAAAACCAGCTGATCGATCCGAGGAAGTAGAGCAGATCGCTCACCTAATTCAGAATCATGTCTCAAGTGCTGACTGTAAACTGAGTGAAATCTGTGTTGTATTCTACAATATAGGTAATTACCAACAGCGAATTGCAGAAATTTTTCCCACTTATGGCATCCCATATTCACTCGCTGAAAGTGTTCCGTTGATGAAATCAGAAGTTGTCAAAGAAATCTTTTCTCTTCTTTCACCGCAGCAAACTTCTATTGGTAACACCTATTTCCCTGACGTTAAATCTGAACTATGCCCAGTAGAGTTGCATCCCGACGAATTTAAGAATTACATTGACAGCTTTCTCGAACCTGCGAAAGTTATTTCCACTATTTTAAACCCGATGCTATTGAAAAATAGAAAAATTGCTGAAGGGGAGGTAAACGCATTCCAGCAATTCCAGAAAATAGTTAAAGGGCTTTGTGACATGCTAAAATCTGAAGAAGATAGGTTATATAAATCTGAAGATTATATTAATAAACTCAGATACATTGCAAAACATACTCACTATCAAAATAGAGCACCGGTAAATGAGGAAACCGTTAAGATTTTCTCACTTAGTGACCTCACAAGTTTAGCATATAATAATGGCCTCAGAAGTTTAGAGTTTGATACCGTCTTTTTGGGCGATTTTGTAGAGGGTAGGTTTCCAGAAAATTATCGTCCAGATCCGTTATTACCAGAAAACCCTTATCGTAACGAAGAAGAACAACTACTTGATAACCGATTCGTATTTTATCGAGTTCTCAAGTCTTTTCGTAAGCGACTCTACCTGCTTGTACCACAACGTGAACGCGAATCGGAGCTAATCCCTTCTCCGTTCCTTGGACAATTAAAAGCAATCGCCGACGTTGAGACGATTGAAGTCGCGAATCCTGAACAAGGCAGCGTTCCCGGTTTTCTCAGTATATACGGCAACCACGTATGGACTACACCTACACCGTCCAACCAAGAATTCCCAGATAACTTAGCAGACATGCGTTCTCTGATAGACCATGTAATTGCGGTTGAAAAGAGTCGCGAGGAAACACACGAGCATTTGGATTATGAAGGCGTGTTAACGGCTGAAATTCTTTCTGCCCAAAGTCAAACGCAGTTAGAAAATCGGAGGCAGAAAATTTATTCCGTCACAGAATTGGAAACTTACGCAAAGTGCCCTTTTCAATACTTTGTTGATGGTGTTTTGAGGTTCCGTCCTGAAGAAGAGGAAACAGAAGATGAGTTATCCAGCCTTGAAAGAGGGTCATTGCTTCATGATGTTCTCCGCGCATTCTACAACAGTCGACGCGAGCAAGGATATCCAAGTATCGGACAATGTAGCGAGGAAGTTTTTGAAGACGCGAAAAAGCAATTAGATGAAATATTAAATACCAAATCTGAGGAACACCGCAGCCAGCGCACCGAGATACCTATCGGCGAAGGTAATCTTTTTTGGGAAATGGACATAAAGAAACTTCGCGTTGCTCTCCATAAGTGGCTTAAAGCGGAACGTACTTATGGTTTACCCGTTGTTCCGCGCTACTTTGAAGTTAACTTCGGTCAATCGGATGAACTGGCAGATTTGGAACTTGATTGTACGAAACCAATCCGCATCGGTGACGTACGGATGAAGGGCAGAATTGACCGCATTGATATTGGCAACGGTGCCTTTAATATTATTGACTATAAAACTGGCAGCTCCACAATTAGAATGCCGGAGATTCTTAATGGACGGAGCCTCCAACTCCCCATCTACCTTCAAATTACAGAGAAATTGCTGGAGGAGAATGGACTAACAGGGTTAGACTCGGCGGCGGGGCTTTATCATAAAATAAGGCTGGACCAATGTACAGTTGAACTCGGTATTGGCAAGGAGTCTTTAAACGAGGTTGCCTACAATGCTTACAACGGCACAGACTGGAGATCGGTGGGTTCCACAAGTGGTCAATTGCTGGATGATGACCTGTTCGACGAACGGCTTGCCCGGACCTGTGGTTATGTTCAACAGTACGTTGACAGTATTTCTAAGGGTAAATTTCCTCTCATCACGCGCGTCAAAACTTTTTCAGTGTCTGAAGATGAATCCGAAGAAGATGGTTTTATAGAGACCGATGAATATGGCTTTGTAGATTCTGAAGAACATGGTGACAAGCCTCTTACTCCCCGGAACAAAACGGAACCTTGTAGTTATTGTGCCTATAAGCGCGTATGCCGTGTTGGTGTAATTTCCGAAGTAAGCCAATTAGAGGACTAACCTTCCATCCGCTTTTTCCTGCTGACGATGTTTGAAATCTCGCCTTTCAGAAAAAACTTGCATACTTCTGACAAATCTGTTATACTCTCTTAGATTTTTTTAACAACGTTGCTTGCACGCCCCTTAGCGCAAAATTCGCAAGCGCATGTAAAAGAACAAAATAGGAGGCTATTTTTAAATGGCACACACATTACCAGCGCTCCCTTATGCGCACGATGCTTTGGAACCTCACATTGACACACAAACAATGGAAATCCATCACGGCAAACACCATCAAGGCTACGTCAACAACCTCAACGCTGCCTTAGAGGGACTCGGTGACCTCGCTGATATGGATATTCACGAACTGCTCAGTAACCTTGATCAGGTCCCGGAAGACAAACGTCAAGCCGTCATCAACAACGGCGGTGGACACGCGAATCATTCACTCTTCTGGTCCATCATGAGCCCGAATGGTGGTGAACCGGGTGGAGAAATCGCTGCAGCAATAAGCAGTGCTTTCGGATCACTTGAAGCGGCGAAAGAGCAATTTGTAACAGCCGCAACCACACGCTTCGGTTCTGGCTGGGCATGGCTCGTCCTCGGCGACAGTGGGTTAGAAATCTATTCCACAGCGAATCAGGACAGCCCTATCATGCAGGGACATACGCCGCTTCTCGGAATCGATGTCTGGGAACACGCATACTATCTGAAATATCAGAACCTTCGTCCTGCTTACGTTGAGGCGTGGACGAACGTCATCAACTGGACCCGAGTCAACGAACTCTATGTGGCGAACGCCTAACTTGCCACAAAAGTTTAGGATTTTGGGAGGGGTAGGCGCGAACAGCGTTTCAGACCTACCCTTTACTCCCAAAATAGTGGAGGTCTGCCGAATTAAGTTTTTTTTTGACATCGCTCTTTAAATGTGTTATACTTAAAAGGTAAATATAATCCTTTCAGCATGACCGTGAAACTTCAGTACAACGGTGTGCGTAATTTAACATCTAAATAGATTACCCAAAAAGGCGTTGAAGGGGAGGAGTAAGTCGTCTGGGCTTGCGAGAGATGGAGACTCATCGGCTGAAAGGTCTCCTCAAGTTTCCACGACTGAAGGTCGCCCCGGAGCTGCTCATCTGAACAACTATAGCGATAAGTAGGATGAGTCGGTGTGATGCCCGTTATCGCATCCCAAAGAGTGCTCTTTCTCGTGTTAGGTGAGATCCTGTAAATTCGATACCTTGCGTGAAAATGAGAAAGGGAATTGGAGTGGTACCACGGTAAGGTCAGTGTAAATGTCCTTCTCGTCTCCATGTTTGGAACGAGAAGGTTTTTTAATTTTAACGACTCCCGTAGGGACGATCCCTACAATTTATAAGGAAAATTGGCATGGAACTTTCAGGAGCGCAAATCCTTGTTGACAGTCTCAAGCGGGAAGGTGTCGAATATATTTTCGGTGTGAACGGTGGCGCGGCGATGCCGATTTTCGATGCCCTTTACAGCGAGACCGAGGTTAAATTGATACCGATGCGGCATGAACAAGGAGCTTCCCACGCCGCTGATGGCTATGCACGCGCCACTGGGGATGTCGGTGTCGCACTCGCAACTTCCGGTCCCGGCGCAACGAATCTTGTCACCGGTATTGCGACCGCCTATATGGATTCGATTCCGATGGTTGCGATTACTGGACAGGTTTTCACCCACTATATCGGCAGCGATGCCTTCCAAGAATGTGATGTCATCGGTGTAACACGTCCGATCTGTAAGCACAGTTACCTCATCAAAAGTAGCGATGAGATAGCAGATGTCGTCGCTGAAGCGTTTCACATCGCGAAGACCGGAAAACCCGGTCCCGTAATTATTGACATCGCCAAAGATGCCCAGATACACGAAACACTGTTTCAATATCCAGAAACAGTTGACATCCGTAGCTACAAGCCGCAAGTTCATGGTGATCCAGCACAAATTGCAAAAGCGGCGGCACTGATTAAAGAAGCGAAACGCCCCATGCTTTATGCCGGAGGCGGTGTTGTACTCGCCAATGCCAGTGAGGAGCTGCGGCAGCTCACTCTCAAAACCCAGATTCCGATTACTGTTACATTAATGGGACTCGGTGCATTTCCCGAAACGCACCCTTTAGCGATGGAAATGCCCGGAATGCACGGTTCTTGTTGCGCTAATTACGCTTTTACCGATGCTGATCTCGTTATCGCTATTGGCGCAAGGTTCGATGACCGTGTTACGGGTGATCTCAGTAAATTCGCACCGAACGCGAAGAAAATTCACATCGACATTGATGCCTCCTGTATCGGAAAAAATGTACCGGTGGATGTTCCTATCGTAGGTGATGCGAAGAGCGTTCTGACAGAACTGAATAAACAGGTTGGGACAGCAGACATTGACCCATGGCGCGACCAGATTCAGGAATGGAAGCAGAAGTACCCGTTTGAATATGAGCAGAAAGCCGATAAGGTGATGCCGCAATATGTCATTGAACAGATTTACGAGCATTACAGCGATGCGATTGTTGTCGCGGATGTCGGACAGCACCAGATGTGGGCGGCGCAATACTTCAAATTCACCGAACCGCGGCAGTGGCTCAACTCCGGCGGTCTCGGTACGATGGGCTTTAGCCTCCCCGCCGCAATCGGCGCGCAGCTTGGATGTCCGGACAAAACTGTCGTCAACATCAACGGAGACGGTTCCTATATCATGACAATCCAAGAATTGGTACCAGCGATTACGATGAAGCTGCCGCTTAAGGTTTTCATCATCAACAATATGTACTTGGGGATGGTGCGCCAGTGGCAGGAATTGTTCCACGGCAAACGCTACTCTGCTGTCGATTACCACGATAATCCGGATTTCGCATTGCTCGCACAGGCATTCGGTGCCACCGGTCTACGGGTTGAACACCCCGACGAGGTCGAACCCGCATTGCAGAAGGCGAAAGGGATCACCGACGGTCCTGTGGTCATTGACTTCATCGTTGATGAAGAGGAGAACGTGTTCCCAATGGTGCCAGCTGGTGCTGGACTTGGAGATGTTATCCGCGGGTTATCCTAACGATTTTAAGGGTTGTCAGTTATCAGTTATCAGTTACAAGAGGGTACCGTTAAACGAGGGGAAACACCCTATCAAAAACACCTCTTAACCGATGACCGAAAGGTTTTTCGGAGGAAAACCGAACCGATAACCGATAACCATAAAACCGATAACTGAAAGCCTGCGCAGCAGGCGAACCGAAAACTATAAAAGAATGAATTCTGAAAAACGACACATCTTTTCCGTTTTGGTCGAAAACCGATTTGGTGTCCTTGCCCGTGTGGCAGGACTCTTCAGCGGGCGCGGCTTTAATATTGACAGTCTCAACGTCGCCGAGACGCATGACAGGAGCATTTCGCAGATAACCCTTGTCACACACGGCGATGCCCAAATCATTGAACAGATCTACCACCATTTAAACAGACTCATTGACGTTATTGAGGTGACCGACCTCTCTACCGCTGGAACGCATGTTGAGCGAGAACTTGTCCTTATCAAGATCGCTACCGATGATCCTCGAAAACGTACCGAGGTTCTACAAGTCGCGGAAGTTTTTCGTGGACGAGTTATAGATATGAAACCTACCTCACTTGTCCTTGAAATCACAGGTGATGAGGGTAAATTGAAAGCGGCGATTGATATTTTTAATACGTACGGTATCCTTGAGTTAGCACGCACCGGTAAAATAGCGATGTTACGCGGCTCTGAGAAATAGGACATAGTTGTCAGTTTTCAGCGGTCAGTTGTCGGTTAATCCTTTGTAGCAGATGAAAACACTTTGTCTGCTACAAACGAGTTACTGACACCGACGACTGACGACTGACAACCAAAAAGGAATAGATTTATGGCAACGATTTATTACGATAGTGATGCTAATTTTGATTTACTAAAAGAGCGTACCGTCGCTGTCGTCGGCTACGGTGCACAAGGTCGCGCCCAATCGCTGAACCTTAAAGACAGTGGTGCAAACGTCGTCGTCGGGTTATACGAAGGTAGTCGCTCAAAGGAGCGAGCAGAGGCGGAGGGTTTGACCGTCAAAACCGTTGAGGAGGCCGCAGCGATGGCAGACATCGTTCAGGTACTCATTCCCGACGAACGCCATGCCGCTGTTTACCGCGACCAGATTGCCCCAAACATGCAGGCAGGAAATATGCTGCTCGTCTCGCACGGGTTCAGCGTCCATTTTGGACAGATTGTGCCTGCCGGTGATATTGATGTCGCAATGATTGCGCCTAAGGGCCCCGGTTCTCTCGTCCGTGAAGTGTTTGAAGGCGGTGGCGGTGTGCCGTGTCTCATTGCTATCCATCAGGATACGTCCGGTCTTGCTCGCGATGTAGCACTTGCTTATGCCAGAGGTATCGGTGGCACACGTTCAGGGGTTATTGAGACCACGTTTCGCGAGGAAACCGAAACCGATCTTTTCGGTGAGCAAGCCGTCTTGTGTGGTGGGACCGCTGCACTCATCAAAGCCGCTTTTGATACACTTGTTGAAGCCGGCTACCAACCCGAAATGGCTTATTTTGAGTGTCTCCACGAACTCAAGTTGATTGTCGACTTGATTTACTCTGGCGGATTGAGTAAAATGCGGAATGATATTAGCAATACCGCCGAATTCGGAGACCTCACACGTGGTCCACAGATTATTGACGACAATGTCCGAGACAAGATGCGCCAAATCTTAAAGGACGTGCAGGAAGGGGTCTTCGCACGGGAATGGGTTTTGGAGAATGAGGCGAATCAACCCGTGTTGGGCGCGCTCCGTCGGCAGGAGGCAGAACTCGAAATAGAAGAGGTCGGCAAGAATCTCCGCAGCATGATGAGTTGGCTTGACGAGTAGACTATCCTTTCCCAAACCCTGGTAGGTGCGATTTCCAACCGCATCGATCACAACAATGGATGTATCCGACAACACGAATACCCATCCAGACCCATTCTTCATTCGAGAGTGCCGCCCCGAAGAGGCGGAAGCACTTCTGGCGTTGTGGAAAATTGCTGGCACCTCTCCGAGCGTCACAGATACAATCACGAACATCCGAAACACGATAGAAAGTCCGGCATTCGTGCTGATTGCTGAGGTAGATCGATGCATCGTTGGCTCCTTAATCGCCACTTTTGATGGCTGGCGCGGAAACATGTATCGGATCGCAGTTCATCCTGACTACCGACGACGTGGCATCGGACGCGCCTTAGTCAAGGAAGGCGAGAGATGTTTAGTGAAACAGGGTGCTAAACGCATCACTGCACTCGTGGAGGAGAAGTATCCAGGGGCTGTCGCGTTCTGGTCAAGTGTCGGGTATGAGATAGAACCTGGGATACTAAGATTTTTCCGCAATCCCTAATGCCAGTTACGAATTCTCTCAACTGTGGTAGGGACAATGTAAGAAGAGCACCATAAGGGTCAATTTTAGGAAAAATAACCGCCTGGGCACCCAGACCGGTAGGTTCGGTTTCCTAACCGAACCAGATTTTACACAGAAACCTTGAAGACTCCAAAACCTTCTTGAATCCCGTAGGGATGGCATCTTTGTAGAAAAACGCGATTCACAGACCTAAGCCCCGTAGGGGCGGCATTTGTAGGGACATTCCTATAAAAATAACGCAAGTTGCCATCTTTGTAGCATAATCTGTTAGATTGTGCCTGTAAGGACGCAAACTGAAAGTTTACGCTACAAAATCTGGCGGATAATCAATGATTTTTAATGAAAATAGGCTCCGCCTGTCCAAAATCTTGTAAGTAGCAAATTGGGTTAAAATAGGTTAATCTCACGTTAGTCATAAGGGGGAGAGGACATGGAATCTTGGAAATCTTTTATTCTCATTAGTTGTCTACTAATGTTCAGTGTGTGCATTCATCAAGACGTTGATGCCCAAGAAAACCTTGCACAAGAGGCGTATGCCATCTTTGAGCAAAGCTGCCTCAACTGCCACGGGGAACACGGGGCCTATACCGAACAACTCATCATTGAGCATGCAGCGTTAGTCGCCCCCGGAGGTGCAGTAATTCCGGGAAATCCTGATGATTCGGAATTCTATAAGCGGTTAGTTGAAGAGCGTGTCGAAAAACGAATGCCACTCGGACAACCACCGCTCTCAGATGCTGCCATTGATACCATCCAACGCTGGATTTTGGCAGGTGCGCCCGATTGGCGAAACACCTTTGCATCAGACAGTCCCTTTGTCACACCCCAGGAAATGCTTGAGGTGATTGAGAATCATGTCAACTCGCTCCCACCCTTTGACCGCGCCTTCGCACGTTATTTTACACTCACCCACCTCTACAACGCTGGCGAAACAACTGAAGATCTCCATGCTTATCAACGCGCCCTCTCCAAACTCGTGAATAGCCTCTCTTGGGGACGTGAGATTGTCAATCCACAACCTGTTGATTCAGAAGAAACGATCTTCTATATTGATCTCCGAGACTACGAATGGGAGGTCGGAATCAACCGATGGACACTGATTGAGGCGGAATATCCGTATAAGGTTGAGTTCAACGCGCCAACCCAGACAACTCTGCACGAAAAACTGATGAACCTACGCGAGGAAATGAGTTGTGAGGTGCCGTTTATCCATGTTGATTGGTTCCTTGCGAATGCATCATTGCCCGCGCTCTACCACGACATTCTCGATCTTCCGCGAACGGATCGCGCGTTAGAGGCGAAGCTCGGTGTGGATGTCGTCAGCAATCTCCGAAATGCAGCAGGGAAACGCGTCTGGCGCGCGGGGTTCAACGATTCCGGCGTGTCCAATAACAATCGCGTTGTCGAACGACACCAGTTTCAGCACGGTGCGTATTGGAAAAGCTACGACTTTGCGGGGAGTGTTGGCACACAGTACATCTTTACACATCCGCTTGCTTTTACACACGATGGTGGCGAGATCATCTTCAATCTTCCTAACGGATTGCAAGCATACTACCTTGTAGATGCCGGCGGTAACCGACTCGACGCAGCACCCATAGACATCGTCCGGAATCCGGCTGCGAGCGACCCAACTGTCCGCAACGGACTTTCTTGTATCGGGTGCCACACCGAAGGCATGAAAACGTTTAAAGATCAGGTGCGTGGTGTTGTTGAACAAAATGAGAATCCCCCGTTTGACAAGGACCGGGTGTTACGACTCTATATTGAGAAATCCGTAATGGATGCTTTCGTTGAAGAGGATACTAACCGTTACCGGCAGGCACTTGAGAAAACAGGCGGTGTGTTTGGTAGTATTGAACCGGTTCAGCGGTTCCATGAAGCATTCCAAAGACCTCTTGATGCTGTGCAGGCTGCCGCTGCAGTCGGATTAGAAACTCAAGATTTCCTTCAGAAGATTCGTCAGAATACGAGTTTACAACATTTGGGTCTATTGGTGTTAGGGAACGGCACCGTGAAACGTGACACATGGACAGAGCAGTTCAGTGAAGTGGTCTTTGCGCTGGATTTCCCAGAAAGAAGCCAAGAGATTCCAATTGAACAACAGACGGAACGCATCCCTGGGGAATCGGTTTACATTCCCGACTCGAACCTACGGACGGCAATTGAAGAAGCACTTGGCAAAGCACCAGGTACTCCGATCACAGTAGAGGATATGGAAACATGGACAACAGAGTTTCGCGCAGACAGCAGAAACATAAGCGATTTAACTGGGCTTGAGTTTGCAACAAATCAGAAAGTGTTAAGCCTTGCCAATAATTCAGTATCCGACCTATCTCCCCTCGCAAAGTTAACAAATTTGGAACATTTGGTTATCAATGGCAATTTACTATCCGACCTATTCCCACTTGCAGGATTAACGAATTTAAAAAGTTTACATCTTTATGACAACCCAACAATTTCTGATGTATCACCTTTGGCAGGATTAATAAATTTGGAAATATTAGATCTGGGTGATTCTAATTTCAAAAGTAAACTTGACCTCTCAGAACTAGCGGGGTTAAGCAAGATACCATGGCTTGCTGGGGGTCCGAAACTGGAGGGCCCCTGGTTGTGGGTAATGGTGCCAATAGGAGACATCGGTGCTGAGAAAGCTGCTTCCTCAGGAATAGATTGGCTCTCCGAAGCGAGTGGCGGTAAGGTAACAGAACAGCGAATTGCTACTAAAGGAGCAACAGAGGGAAAACCTGTTGGAAATATGGTGTGGACAACAGCAAGTCTTGCCACTAAAGGTAATACCATCAATGAAATGGCGAACACTGCCGGTTTAGGTGTGGGGGATATAGATTATCATGTTGCCTACGGTTCGCTCGTCTTGTATTCTTCCCTACATCAGAATACAAAAATGTATGTCGGCAGTGATGATGGTGTCAAGGTTTGGCTCAATGGGGAGTTGGTTCACAACAATCCTGCAATCCGGTTTAGTGACGATTACAACGAAAAGTTCCCCGTTACTCTGAAACAAGGGATAAATTTACTGTTAGTTGCTGTTTACGAGGAGGGAGGTTGGTGGACAGGCTTTTTTGGATTTGAACCCGACGCTGCCTACACCGTGATACCTCCTAGTACTGGATTCACGTTTTCGACAGAGCCCACGAGTGTTCGCGTTGGGGATCCCTTTACCCTGCATATCGGGGCAAAGAAGATCACCGATTTAGCAGGATGGCAGTTTGACCTTGTATTTGATCCGACTGCCCTTGAAGCAATCGCGGTCAACGACGGTGATTTCCTTAAGATAGGAGACGGAACGACTTTCTTCCAAAAAGGCATAATTGATAACACAGCAGGTGAGATCACAGAGTTAAGTTCGGCACTAATTTCGGCAAGTGGTGTCAGCGGCACGGGCACTTTGTTATCGGTTACCTTCGCCACAAAAGTAGAAGGGGAAACTCAAATCGCACTGCGTAACTTTGAGTTAGGTTCAATTAGCGGTGCGGTCATACCTTCAGTCCACTCTGATGTTGTTATCAAGGTTGAAGACCAGTTTGCATGGGATGTAAATCGAGATGGGCGAGTGAGCATTCTGGATCTGATTCTGGTATCACAGCACTTAGGTTCTGCCGCGTCTGCCAACTCGAAATTTGACGTAAACGGTGATGGAATTATTAACATCCAAGACCTTATCCTTGTTGCACAGCATCTCGGTGAGTCAATGACTTCCGCTGCGCCTTCCACTCTCACTGGCAGCATAGAGGGGTTGGATCCTGCCATGATACAGGCATGGATAGAGCAGGCGGAACTTGAAAATGATGGCTCTATTGCCTTCCAGCAAGGTATCGCGAACCTCCAATGGCTTTTAGCGTCGTTGATTCCTGAAGAGACAGCACTCCTGCCTAATTATCCCAATCCGTTCAATCCAGAGACGTGGATACCGTATCAGCTGCTTGAACCTTCAGAGGTTACTGTAAATATTTATACCGTAAATGGTGAGTTGGTTCGGACGTTGGCATTGGGACATAAGTTTGCCGGTATTTATCAGAGCCGAACCCGGGCGGCATATTGGGATGGGAAAAATGATTTGGGTGAGCATGTTGCGAGTGGTATCTATTTCTATACGCTAACGGCGGGAGAATTCATCGCAACGCGGAAAATGCTGATTCGGAAATAGTATCAAATGACCATAGGATAGTTGCAACCCCACCGGTCCCTGAGAGGTCAACCCACTCAGTATGTTTTACAAGTGCCCGGATCTTTACAACACGATTGAGGAGATTAGCCGTGGAATTCAGAGGACATCTACTGGACAACACCTTCAAAAGCGTTTACGGGCTTGCCGTCGCTGATATAAACGGAGACGGACAACTTGACATCATCGCTGGCTCTATAGGCGAACCTATTATTGCTTGGTATGAGGCACCCCATTGGAAAAGGCATCTCGTAACCGATCAAGATAGCGGACACATCACTATTGCTCCTTACGATCTGACCGATAACGGCACGCCTGACCTCATTGTGGGTAGCGGCTTCAATCGTGGTGTAAACGCTGCCGAGGGGTACCTCCACTGGCTTGAGGCACCGGTGCAAGACGGACAAAACTGGAAGAGCCATCACATCGCCGATGTCCCTTTCATTCATCGCATCGCATTGGCGAATCTTTCTGGAAATGCGTCAACATCCGTTCCTTTCCTCATCGTCGCCTCAATCCGCGGTGAGGATGGCAAACCCGGCGAATGGCACAGTCCCGGATCGCTCTGGTGCTATGAGCTTTCGGACACCCCACGAGATATAGCCTCTTGGCAATCCCATCTCCTCGACGATTCCCTCCACATCAACCACGGTTTGAGTATCAACGACGTTGACCAAGATGGACGCGATGACGTACTGATTAGCTGCACAGAAGGACTCATCTGGTATGAACCACCTGTTAACCCAATGACTGACGACTGGGGTAAATGGATCATCAACAATCTTGAGTGTAGTGATGCATTCGCAGCGGACATTGATGGCGACGGTATCAATGAAATTTTAGGTATTGAACCGTGGCACGGGAACAATCTCGTCTGGTATAAAGCCACCGGCGATCTACGTACCGATCCGTGGGAGCGTCACCTCATTGACGATACGCTCAATCGCGGGCACTCCCTTGCTGCTGTTGATGTTGATGGCGACGGTATACTTGAAATTGTCTGTGGATACAACGGCGAAGGCACAAGTTTGCATCTCTACCGTCCAGAGGATCTGACACAAAACCGCTGGAGCAAGGAGACGATTGACGATGGTGGTTTAGGTGTTGGACAGATGCACGTCTTAGATATGAACGGAAACGGTAGGTTGGACATCGTCGCGAGCGGTCTCAGCACCGGTAACGTCAAATGGTACGAAAACCTCCCGTAGAATACCCTTCCCTTTTATACGCTAAAGGTGAGGTTAGAACCTTGCCAGTGTGAACACGCGGTTATCAGTTATTAGAAGGAGATATATTCTTCTTACTGATAACCGACAACTGATAACTGACAACTATTCTTCAATTGCCTCAACATTCGCGCGGGGCAGCGTCATCTGTTCGCCATCCGAGAGTTCAACTCGTAATACCCGCACCTGTGCCTCTGTCTCTAAGTTCTGAAGTTCTACCGGCAGTTCCGTAACACGTCCCAATTTGCCAAAATGTGGTTCTCGGATAATGCGGACCGGGCTACCGATTTCCAAGATGCCTTCCATGCTTCCATCCTGCTGCGCTTCCGCTACTTCCGAAACTCCCGACGCAAGTGGAATCACTATCTCCGGACGGACGACACCAGCACGAATCTGTGTCGCGCCGTTGATGGAGGTTTTCATGCCCTCCCGTGCTTTCAAGAGCGTGAACGTCTGCTCCGCCATCGCTATCTCTCCGAACCCTTCCGTGATAACGAGTGTGATGCCAATCTCCTCGGAGCCAGTAATTGCAACGCCGAGTTCATAACCGAGAAGTTTCCGTAGATCTGCGTCATCAATGCCGCCAGCAATAATGCCCTTGACACCCTGCTGGATCGCTTTCTGGATTGCATCGGTCGTGACAAGGGAACCGCCAACCAAGATGTTATCTCGATGTTCAGACAGTATCTGTTCAGCGGTCAGTTCATCACCCGACGATTGAGAAATGACGACTAAGTTCCCAACCGTCTCACCACCAATCCCGAAAATGCCTTGGATATAAGTGCCGTAAGTTTCCACAGTGACACCTTCGTTTGGGACGGTTTCCGTTACTGTGCCGTTTGTGTATGCTTTGACTTCCACTGGGATGGGCGGTTCACGAAGGATAACCTGTCCTGTGACATCCGATACGGCTTCAATCGTGCCGTCAATCGGTGACCGCGCTTGCGATTTGAAAAGCCCGAAAAGCCCTTTGGTTGTGGCGATAATCTCGTCTTCCGAGACGGCTTCACCTACAGATTTAAGCATATATTCGGCAACTTCTTCTGGTGGAACACTAAGCAGATTGGCAACGTTTAACAGTTGAACGTTCCCCGGTAGATCTGCCTTCGCGATAACATCTTCTGCCTCAACTGTTGCACCGGTTTCGACGAGGACCTCGCCTTCAAGTGGAAGCCTACGTTCCTTTTGAATTGTCATTCCCTCGGTAACCTTGAGACCGGGGGTATATGCATGCGCCATTAATTGACCTCAATTTCAAAATATAATCTGTAATATGATTTTTAGGTTATAAGTTTTCAGTCTTCGGTCTTCAGTTACAAGAGGTTATCCGTAAATGAACACGCTCTTAACTGACAACTGATAACCGATAACTGACAACTAATATATTATACCATTTTAGTGGTGTTTATGCTAAAATGAAATCAGAATTTAGATAAGGTGAAGCAACAAATGTCAAACCAAGACGTAACCTATAAAACCGACAAAATCATGCCGACGTGGGAACAACTCGCTGAAATGGGGCGTGATCTCCAATTTCATCCAAGCACCACGGCGCATCCGAAGGTACTAACCCAAGAACAGTTGGCAGATTTCAACCGCGTCGGTTACATCAAAGGTATCCCGATTTTCGATGAAGCCGAAATCGGTGAACACCGTCAATACTTTGATGCCCTGTTAGCAAACGTCCTTTCAGAAGGCGGAAGCAGTTACTCAATTATCTCCGCACATATAAAATACGGGAAGGTTTATGACCTGCTCACGCACCCAAAGATTGTTGCTTGTGTGAAGGACCTGATCGGTGAGGATATTATTGGTTGGGGCGCGCACTACTTCTGCAAAATGCCACACGATTCGCAGACAGTCGGTTGGCATCAAGATGCGGGTTACTGGCCCCTCACACCTTCCAAGACTGTTACCGTCTGGCTCGCGATTGACGATGCCACCGTTGAAAACGGTGCGATGCGGTTTATTACAGGTTCGCATCATCTTGGACACTTGACACCTCGGCACAGCGAACCCGACGATAACAGCGTCCTGGGTCAAGTCGTTGAAGATGCTGAGCAGTACGGTGAACCCGTTGATGTCGAACTCAAAGCGGGCGAAATCTCTATCCATACCGATCTACTTTTACACGGATCGAACGCCAATCCCTCGCCCAAACGACGGTGCGGTCTGACTTTACGCTACTGCACCACCGATGTCCAAGCATCCTTTCGTTGGGATAAAGAAGGTGTCGTCGTGAGTGGAGAGGATAGAAACGGGAACTGGGAAAATCCACCGCGTCCGCCTGTCGATTAATCCAACAGATTATAGGCACCCACAATTGGCGTTTCTTTTTGTTAAAATCATTTAACATCAATTCTCATAAACACTAAAACTGCCGCCATGAACAAGAGGAGTGCAAGCGAGACTAACAACGTTAGATCCAACAGTGCTCCTCCGAAGGTGATACCCACAGTCAACTGTTCTGAAAATTTAGGAATGCTATTAAAGGGTACCGGTTTTTGGGATAACCCTTCTTTTACAAGATAAACGTGGTAACTGTCGTTGTCTCCTCTATCTTCTGATTTAATAAAGTCGACGAACTGCTGTCTGTAGCGTCGCGCGTGTTGAACGAATCGTTTATGTCTGGCGAATCCTGTACCTGCCAAAGATTCTACAGCATATTTATAGATAGCCGCCGGGGATAGTCGCGTAATTTGTTGTGTAAATTCAACCTGTGCGAACTGTTTATTGAGATGTTCGTCATTGATGCCGCTCTTGGCATCAGCGTGTTCGTTTAGATAGTCAGCCCACATCCTTAACACCTCAATTTTAGGCGGTGTATCGGAAGGCGAACCTGTTCTGTAAAGTTTATCTCCTTCTTTGTAGCGATTATCAATTTCGTCTTCTCTTGCTTTCTGTATGCGAGAAATTTCGCTTCTTGAGGACACTTGCTGGAAGCCGCTTGCCAATACGCCCATGGTGTTCGGGATAAGCACCACAAACACAATCCAAATTAACAGCAACGTCAGCAAACTGCTTGACGAAGTAGAAAATTGGCTTGAGATAAACAGACCAAGCCATAAGAATATTGAGATATAGACAGCGGAAGTAACAAAAATTATCCCCATCCGTACCCATTCGCCTCCGCTAAGCGACACCAATCTTGACGCATTGACGATCATTAAATTCAGTAGTACCCCAATAAACAACGGAATCAGGATCGTGAGAAATGCACCCATGAATTTTCCCAGAAGCACGGTCGCGCGTGACACGGAATTAGACATGAGCAAGCTTAATGTGCCTGTTTCACGTTCTCCAGAGATGGCATCGTAAGTGAACAGAATCGCCATAAAACTCATTACCAACCCGATGATGAATGTCCAATCCAATTCCGTGAAGTTTGGCAACGAATCGTTTTTGCGGGATGTATGCTGTGGGTACTGAAGCCACCAGTTTGCCGACCAAGAGTAGTTGAAACTAAAATCAGGTGTCGTCATACCTATACCGTAGCCGCCACTTGGAGTCCCTTCAACTCGCTTGGGTAAATTCGCATCCTCTCCCATTGCAATGAAGGTTAATGGACTAACCGGTTTATGTAGATATCCTGGGCCTTTTACTGCAAGCTCACTTAAATTACTGCTTTTCGTTTTGAGTGATTCGACGGCTTGGTGGGTATCTTCGGAATATTCCGCGATCCTTCGCGGATATTGACTGCTCACAAATACCACAGCATTCATCACCATCAGCACCATTACCAAAATCAGCGTGAGTGCAAATCGAAAACGCGTCAAATTATCAAGGATTTCTCGTTTTGCTATGTGCCAGATCATGTTGGCTCCTTTGCAAACCCTGAACCATCACTATACAACATCGTAGCGTAGGAATGAGATGAATGCGCCCATAAAGAACAGCATGTTTAATAACGCGAGTATCATAATATCCAATGACGCGCGTTGCAGACTGTTGCCGATGCCTTCGCTCTGTTCGTTAAATCTCGGAATTCTGCTCAAGTCAAAAGGTGCCTCGAATTCAGTCGTAAACCATCTGCGCGAAGAGAATATTTTTTCATCCCTTAGATAGTCGATCCATTCACGACGATATTGGCGGGTCTGTTCCATAAATCGCCAGAAGCTACCCAAGTCTGTTTCCGCAAGAATTGCAGCGGCATTGTAATAAACCGCTGCCGGAGATATACGGGATATATTCAGTGCTAATAGAGATTGTCGGTTTGGATTTTTGTCGAGATATGCTCTGCGTATTTGCCATATCCGATCGGCGTATTGCGTACGGAGATTTTCTTTGAATCCATAACATTCTTGGGCAAAAGGGACACCTTCTTCGTTTTCAAAACCACCCACTTGGACTGTCTCACCACTGTCATAGTTGTTGACACCTGAGCGAGCACCTACACCGCCAAAATTGGCGCGATCGAGTGGTCCCTCAACCCCTCGTTTCTCAAAATAGTCTTTAACTTCGGCTTCATATTGCTTCCACTGGTCACGTGCCTGCTCTTTATACGGTTCCTCTGACTGTATCGGACTGGCATGTTCCACCAATAAAATTGTTAGATTTGGAACAATAAGCACGAAAAGCACCCAGACGCACATCGAGAACATGAGTGTGATAGAAGGTCGGTCGGTTCGAGTGGAAAGAAAAAGTCCTATCAGGAAAAAGAGCGAGACGTAAAGCATGGATAGCAGAAAGATTAACAGTATCCGTCCCCAATCTGAACCACTGAAGGAGACATAAGCGGAAAATTGTATCACTAACAAGCCTGCGACGAAACTCGCGATAAGCGGAAGCGAAATAGATACCATCCCAGCGATATATTTACCCAGAAGCAGCGTTGGTCTCGGAACCGCGCAAGAGAGGGCTAACCTCAAAGTCCCGGCTTCCTTTTCTCGCGATATCGCGTCGTAGGAGAAAAGCAGTGCAAGCAAGCTCATCACTACTTGGCAGATTACCGTGAAGTCAATAGAAGAAAAAATGTTCAGATACGGATTATCAGAGCCGTGGTGCTCGGCAACGGCAGGAACATATCCGTGCGCCACCGTTACTGTATTTCCTTTTCTTTTATCCACGCCTTCGTTGAAAATGCTAAGTAGTTTCGGGCTTCTATCACACTTTAACATGTGAGTGAGCCCGAATTCAGAGTATCTCGTTACCTGACCTATCTTATCTTCATTTTCTCGAAGAGCCGTTTGGTAACTTTGCAGCCTATCTTCGTAACCTCTGGTCAAAACGAAGAGATTTGTCACAATCAGGGAAAAATAGATGAGCAATCCCATGAGGAATCTGAAACTCAAAATATTTGCTGTGATTTCTCTTCTAACAATTGTCCAGAGCATTACGTTGCCTCCAGTTACGGCAGGTGTAGGTAAGTTTCGCCTCTACGTTTGCTGTCTCCAAATGAAATCAGTTAAATTCAAAAGTTTTCAGTGACGCGCCACGTTTCGATAATCGTTTCGTCGAGATAGGAACTACGCGATTTATATGTGTACGTAGAACCAATCTGCAAAGGCAGATATTCTTCTGTCTTGCCCGGGGTTCTATATTCCATTAATTCTATCTCTGTTGTGATGCCGTTGGCATGCTCATAACGCGTTTTCACAAGCCCAACGCCTTTAGCAAACCACAAATAGCGTACCCCGTTAACAAACGGACTCATCTGTCTGTCACCTGGTTCATAGCGTTTGTCGTTAGTAATAATAAGTGGGCTGTTCTGTGAGTGAGAATCGATGTCCGTAAGGACACTTTTATGCTTCAGACACGTAGGGAAAACACCGGCGGGAACTTCTACTTGTTCGTGACCATCTAAGATTGTTTTCACCTGCGAATTCCAAAATCCTTCCTGCGTCCAAGTATCGCCTACAACTATCGGAAATCTGAGAACGGAAGGCGTAACAGCCGTTCCGAGCAAGGCTGTTAGCACACACTCAAATCGACTGTCGCCTTCCCAACCGCAATTAAGACTTTTAACTCGCAAAAGTGCATCGTTTCTTATTAAGGAGACACTTCCATCTCCTGATTGATTGCCACTTTCGGTAGCGGCATTAAAGCTGACCTTTATATTGCGTTCCATTTTAGCTACCTCACTTAGAGTTGCGAAAGTTTGAAAATCGCCAGGAGTAGATTGCTCCAAAGATTCGCACTTCTTTAATCGCTGCCGCGCGCGACTGAGCCGACTTTTTATCGTATTGGGTGTTACATCTAAAAAAGCGGCGATATCTTCGCAGGACATGCCATCAAAGTAGTGGAGCGTAACGACAGTGCGTTCACTTTCCCGCAATTTCGCAAGCCACTTTTTGAGGGTTTCACGGAGTTCTTGCGTTGCCTCTTTCGCTTGCTCTCCCGCGAGGTATCCAGAATACGGATCGTTGTGTTTCATGGCGATGTTTATCTTCTCAGAAAGTTCGGAATTCAGGCGTTTCTCTCGAAACCACGCAAGACAACATCGCGTGGCAATGGCGTTAATCCACGCAGAGAAGCGATGCGGATCGTTCAGCGTCTCAAGTTTCTGATGCGCTTTCAGAAAGGTTTCTTGGACGATGTCTTCAGCAATGTGGAAATCCTTAATTGTTCGCCACGCGGTCGCGTGCACCTGTTTTTGGTATTTCTCAACTAACATCGTGAAGGCTGTCTCGTCCCCTGCAAGGGTCCGGTGAACCAATGCAACATCATCGTTTCTCATCGATCTCTCCTGTCGGTACGGATAAACTTAAACTTCAAATCTCGGCACTCATCCGATTTTGACCAAGTGACGCGAATCGAGTGGGAAAGGTTGCATAATTCTGCAAATTGGCAAATGGACGAATTTTAGGGAAACAGCATTAATCACTTGAGAAAGAGAAGGTATTATTGCGGGTGGGAAGGAAAAATCACCGATTGTCTATCAGGTGCTATTCTGCATCATCGGGATCCTCCTCAGATTCGTAGAAACTGTCGAAAATCTCAATATCACTTGCCGCGTATTTCTCGCCATAAGCGGACTTGATGCTACTCCATAACCGATTCAAGACGCTTTCACGCTTCAACTGGTCGTAGTTGATTTCTGCCATCGCTCTCTCTATGCAATCGCCAATAATAACTAAAAGAATCCCTGGAACCTCCCCACTCTCATAGATAATGTCGTCAATAGTTTCCCATACCGCGTCCTTGAAAACGGTTGGCAGGCGATTGACATTGTGGAGTGCCATCTGTGTTACAAGCACAATAAAACATGACAGACGAGGTATAGCAATATCTTTCGCGGCATCATGCGCGCCCAATTCTTCGGGGATGCCAATTCCCTCAACATGAGCAACAACGCCGTGGTGGATAAACCCTATGCGAGATTGAAGGTTCTTGTACATCTCCTCTTGAAAAGATAACGCGTAGGGCTCTGGTGTAATTCGCAGACACTCCGCTTTTAGGATTCGCTTGTCAATTGCCGTTTGTTTTTTCTTTTTCATCAGTCTTTGAGATTCCTCCGAAATTTTTAGAGGTCGGCAGAAAGCCCGCTCCTACAAGACTTAGTAAGTTTAAACTGTATCCAAAAACCCCAATTCACCCAACCGATCAATCCAACGTTGTCGCCTTTCACTTCTCGCTGGATTTGCAACCCAATGCGGATCGTAGAGTGAGGTGCCCGGTCGGTTAAAGTGTTCGGGACTCTTTGCATTGCTTCGTGCGCGATTGCGTGTAGCAGCATCTTCTTCAGGGGTCTTGGGATTGTTATAGTAAACTATTGTGCACATCCGACGGTCATCATTGCCACCCCAACTTGCATGCCAGCAACGCATATCGAAAGCAACAACATCACCCGGTTCCGATTTGCAGACGTAACCCGGAACGTCACAAATCTCCAGTCCTAACTCGTTCAAGTTCGCTCGGAGATCGTCGTGCAGCGACCTTTTATGGGAACCTGGGATCAGTCGCAACGCGCCACTTTCGGCATCAACAGGTTCGAGATAGTAAGCGAATTTCACCCCGTAGCAATCTTGAGTCGGATCGGCGTTATGGTCGGGGTGCCAGCCTGTGTTGCCGACATAACGGTTTGCGTCCGAAACGACGAAAAATACGTCATCGCCGTACAGTTGTTCTGCCACTTCGGAGAACCGTGGGTCTTCCGGTAAATTCGCGAAGAACGGCGTTTCGGATCCCATCATGGGCAGCCAATGTCTACGCGTTCCATCAAATGGCGCGTGGCGATACGCCGCCTCCATCGCCGCTTCAAATTCCTCGTGTATCGTGTTCAGTTCGTCTTGGTTGAACACTTGCCGAAAAACGAGGAATCCCAGGGTGTGAAAATGCTTGATTTGCTGTTCTGTGAGCATGATGTTCCTCCACGTTTTATCGAGTTACGAATCAACAGTGACCGATGCAGTTTTCCAACTGGTCATAAAATCTTCGACACTGAAATCCGTGGGCATATCATTCGGATTATAATCAGACGACCTTTGGAATCCGGGCTGATATGTCTCCTCTGGAAGTTTCAGCTTTTTATCAAGTGCTTGAAATCGCTGCCAGAGTTTGGCTGTCTCTTCAGGGGTAAAGTGGTTTCCGAGATAGATGATGTCCCGACCGTTGCCCCACAAGGTGGCAGGATTGGCGGTTGTCCGCTTCAAGTTATACAATTTGCCAGCCAATTTTGAAAGCATAACGACGCTCACCAGCCGGTCGTGTGGCGATGGATGCAGTGCCTTTAATTCAATACGGAATTGGTCGGTATCTCCTTTAATAATAGTATGGAAGATAGCTGCTACCTGGTCGAACTCTTGGAAAAAGAGGGTATCCCACGCCTCAAACTGTTCTCGTGCTGGGCTTGAAAGGTGGTGATAAAACCCTGGCTCCCAATGCCGCCAATGAACGTTGGGCAGTGCCGAAAATCCGAATGGGCGGTAACCCGGATGGAGTGTGCGCCGCATTTTGCTGCTGTAGTAACTTCCCCAGTGCAATAGCAGGTGTGTATATACAACACCGTCTCCCGCATTCAGTTCAACAGGTATGCTACCCGGCAATGGAACAGACGGATCTTCTGCGAGTTGGCGGCATTCATCTTCGGTGTTAATCCGACGATGGCTGCGGGGAACAATCCAGAACACGCTATCGTCGTACAAAGCGATGTTCCATTGGAGATAGCTCGGTCCGTGGTGTTCCATGTTTGAAATCATCCCGCGCAGCGGAGCAGGTTCGCCAGGACCGATGTCCCGGTGCCAGCGCATAGGACCAGCATCGTGGCTTCCACTGCAGATACATGCGAATTGATGTGGCACAACGTGCTCTGCATCCATCAATTGCTGACCAACACCCAATGTATTTTCATGAAGCAGAAATTCGATTGCTGAGGCAGACACTTCATCACAATCAGTATGAAATTGGAGACGGGGTTGAGCGGAACTCTCCCAATCACCACCGTGCGGATCGGTCGGAAAACGCCTTTGCGCAGAGATATCTTTTCTCCGATTGACCATGTGTTCGATACTACGACGCAACGGTTCGAGTTCTGCTTTCGGGACGACCCCTCGCAGAATATTATAACCTTCTTCTGTGAACTGTCGCCGATCAATTTGCATGATACGTCTCCTCTTCCTAAAGGAGGTTCTATCGTGCTAACTTCTGTTGTAGTTTTGGACTCTCTATAACATCGCGGTTAACAACATACGAAGGGATTTGGCCAGCAGCCACGCTGATGATACTCCGACACGCACTCTTGGCGTTGCCTTCAAAGCATTCGTCTGTCCAACAGATACTGTGCGGCGTAAGGATTACATTGTCTAAGCTTAAGAGCAGGTCATCATCACTCATTGGTTCCTGCTCAAAGACATCGAGTCCTGCCCCTTGGATCTGTCGATTCTGCAGTGCCTCTGTCAATGCCTTCTGGTCAACAATCGGACCGCGTGCGGTGTTGATGAGGTAAGCCGTCGGTTTCATCAACCCGATACGTCTCGCATCAACAATCCCTCGCGTCTCTTCATTTAGCGGGCAGCAGACACATATAAAATCGGCAGTTTGCATCAAGGTGTCCAGATCGACCAGTTCTACATCGACTTCTGCCGCTTCAGCAGGTGTGACGTACGGATCGTAAGTGATATGGCGCATCCCGAAAGGTTTCGCTAATTTAAATGCCTCTTTTCCAATATTACCCATACCGACAAGTCCAAGCGTTCTGCCAATCAACCCCATTCCCCTATAGTTTTGTGTGTTTCTCCAACCGCCAGCACGGGTGAGTCGATCCTTTATTAGCAGCATGTGGCTCAGCGATAGGACAAAGGTCATGATGGAGGTAGCAACGGGACGGCGAACACCATCGGGGGCAATTGTTAGCAGCACACCGTTTTCAGTACAGGCTTCCACGTCCACCTTATCATAGCCGACACCGAATCGAGCGATGATAGACAATTTGTCTGTCCCTGTGAACGTCTCTGCTGTAATACCCGTTCCCAATACTAAGAGGGCATCGTAATCCTGCACCTGTGTTGCTTGTAATACCGGTGTATTCTCAGCAATATATTCCCATTGTAGACCGGCTTCATCAAAAAGTGGACCGGCAAAATCATCTAAATCAGAGGTGCCATCGGGCCCCAGAAAGTCCCGTGTGACACCTACCCGAAATACGGATTTGTTCATATTATTCCTCAATCCAAATGTGACGGAAGTACCTCCACTTCAACGGATGGAGTTTGAGATTCTTGACCTTTTTGTTAATCACTAAAATCTGTTTTGCGTGCGCCAAGGGCACCCACGGTACATCTTTATGAAAAATCTGCTGTGCCTCTTGGTAGAGCGAGACCCGCTTTTCTCGATCCGAGATTGCTCTCGCCTGCTCTAAAACGTCTTGCATTTCATCGCTGCGATAAAATGCGATGTTTCCGGCGGGCTTCTCCGCTGACGATTTGCTTAAAAGAAAATAGAGGAAATTATCTGGGTCACCGAGGTCAGCACTCCATCCTAACATTGCCATATCGTGTTCACCGTGTTTCGTTTTCTCAAGATAGGTGCCCCAGTCGAAGGTCACGATTTTTGTTTCAATGCCAATATTTCGGAGTTCGGATTGCAGTGCCTCTGCAAGGGCGCGTCCGTCCGGAATATAGGGACGTGGTACCGGCAATGCCCAGAGCGTTGTCTCGAAACCGTCGGGGTACCCTGCTTCAGTGAGAAGTCGCTTCGCCAGTTCTGGATCATAAGCGTAATCCTCAATCGAATCGTCATAACTCCAAAGCGTCGGCGGAATCGGGTTCTTCGCTGGAATGCCCATTCCCTGATACAGATATTCAATAATCACTGATTTGTTAATGGCGTGGTTTATAGCGAGCCGGACTTTGAGGTTGTCGAAAGGTGGCTTGTCCATATTCATCGCAAGATAGCCGATACTCATACCGGGTTGCGCGATCAACTCCAGCGTCTCATCGTCTCGAATCTGTTCCAAATCGTCCGGATTTGGGAACTCCATCGCATGGAGACTTCCTTGCTGAAGTTCAATAAGCCTCACCGAGTTATCAGGAATAGAACGGAAGATGACTCTATCTAACATAGGTCGCCCATCCCAGTAGGCATCGTTTGCCGCAAGCACAATCTTATCTTTCCTGTCCCACTGCACAAACTTGAACGGACCGGTACCAACCGGGTTATTAGAAAACTCATCACCCCATTTTTGCGCTGCTGTTGGGCTAACAATGGAAAACGGGGTTATTGCAATCGTATAGATAAACGGGGCGTAAGCCGTTTTAAGGCGAATTTGGACGGTAAAGTCATCTACAGCGGTAATTTCATCGACAATCTCTGCTAAGCCTGTGGCTATCCAGTAAATGTAGCTGCCGCCGACCTTATGGAACGGATGGGTTTTATCGTGCTGTCGGTTAAGGGAAAAGAGAACGGCTTCGGCATTGAAGGGGGTTCCGTCATGGAAGGTTACGCCTTGCCGAAGATGAAAGGTCCATGTCAAACCGTCTTCCGAGTTCTCCCAACTTGTGGCGAGACCCGGCTCAAGTTCAGCACTCCCCTCTTTGTATTGAACGAGTGTATCGTAGATGTTATCGCAGACTTTGAAGGATTCCCCATCTTCCTCAAGGGCGGGGTCTAATCCGACAGAATCACCACCGCGACCGAATATTAGGGTGCCGCCCTGTTTTGAATGCGAATCGGCAAATACAGGGGAAAACATGGCAATCGGTAGTATCAGGACAATGAGTAAGAAGACCTGTGTGGAAAGTTTGTTTTGCATAATTTCTCCGATGTGTGTTTAAAAGATATATGCTCTATGATACAAACTTCGCTTGGAAATGTCAAGCGGTCTTTTTCTTAGCAAAAATGACGGGGAACCCACGGCGTGTGCCTATTACTTTTAATAAGGATCCGTGATAGTCTCATTCACAGTCTCACGCCATGAATCTTCAAATAGCATACGGAAAGACATTGTTTTGTTATTGGTTGATGTGATCTCCATCGTGCCGTGTTGTGTAGCGTTTCGGTATGATTTTTCTAATGTTTTGATAAGTTTCTGTTTGTAGGTGGTGTCGGTGTTCCCTTCGAGGTGTTGTCCCTTGGTCTCGAAGATACAGAGCCTTTGCGGTCCCGTTTGACTCCGTTGGAGGCAGGCGATAAAGTCTGGATAGATGCGGTCTCGCCGCCACCCTTGCAAGAAATATCCTTGCCTTGCAGCGATACGGTGCCACCATTGGATTGCGCTCTGTTTGTCTATGTAGAGTGCGAAATCTGTTTCTAACTTGTTAAATTCCGCTTCAAACACTTGTTCAAATAGGTTAAGTTGTAACGGATCCCCGTGTGGATGCGTCATCGGTCTTGCCTCAGGTGTAAGACTGACCACGAGTGTTCTTTCCAACTGATAGTTTAATGCCTCCTCTGCTTGCAGGTTAAACTGGATTTTCCCGGCTTCCAACTTTTCTTTGAAAACAGTCTCAGCGAGTTTATCAACGCGATTATGCAAACGGCGTTTTAGATACTCGGAGAGATATAACTGGTGTGTGTATAAGGTTTCTTCGTCAACACCTTCTTCACGGTAGGCAGCGAGCGTTGCTTTTACGATGCGTGCGGCGTGCCATGGGTTCGGCAGCACATCGCCGAGTCGCCGGACGAAAAACGCTACCTCCAAGTTGTGTGCCGCACTCTCTTGCAATTTTTTATCAATTACCGCTTCGTCTTGGAGGTGAATAGTGGCGCGGATCTCCTGTAGTTGCGCCTCCTCGCCCAAGTTGATAGGTGCTACTGCGCCGAGTTGATGCCAGTCAATTGCATTCAGGATGTCACGCTCATAATTGAGTTCACGCCAGTTCCGTCCCCGCTTATGAAGTACACGCGGCAGAAAGATGTCTATATCACGGTATCCCTGTTTACGTTCAATAGTTCGCTGAACACGCTCTACACCGGTCCCTTCAACAAAATCGCCTAATCCTGTTAACCCTTCTGCCTCTAATCCTTTCTTAACATTCGCGACCGCAGCCTTTACTTGTTGATTGTAACAGAAGATATAACAACTATCCAGTTCTGAGCAGTTTGTAGCACGGGCGTAGGGTTGACGCATCACTCTCCCGATGAGCTGTGTCATCGCCGTCGCTGCCGTAGTGTTGTCAAGAAGTGTAAGCAGGTAAGCAAATGGGCAATCCCATCCCTCCTTCAAGGCATCTTTCGTAATGATATAACGGGCAGGGCAAAAGGGACTCATGAGATCTATCCCTGCGAGTTCATCTTGCTCCGAGGATTTTACCTTGACCTGTTCCGCTGGCACCCCTAACGCGTCAATGAGTTCTTCGCGAGCATCCTCAGCGTGTACCTTTACACCGTCGCGTTGGCTTTTGCCGGTGCGATCCACGCGAATCACAGCGATTGGACGGATGTAGCGATCTTCCACTTGCTGAAACCGATTTGCCACTTCCTCAAGTTTATCGCGTTCTACTTTCGTCTGCGCGAGCGTATATTTCCAATCCGAATTTGGAAAATTTCGGAGCTGAATCGGGAGTTTAATCATCTCCTCTTCTTTTAGTGCCAGACCGGAGATGTTGACGAGGATATTGCTAATGCCGAGTTTGGGAGTGGCGGAGAGTTCCAATACAAAACGAGGGTTGAGCCGATTTACTGCCTCTACAAATGTCTTATTACGGGCCAGATCCGGACTCCCATAAGCCTTGTGTGCCTCATCCAGAATCACTGTTGGACGAAGCAGCTTCAGGACATTGAAAAGGCTCTGTTTGATGAGCGCGTCTTTGGGATTTCTGGCGAATCGGGGTTGTGTGGTTTGATCGTTTTCTGCTGTTTCAAGGTCGGGGTATTTTTCTGAGAGTGCCTGATGCTCCCGCATATCGTCCTCAACGGGAAAGAACGAGGCGTAACCGCTGCTATCTCGAAAAATCTTGAGGAATTCCTTGTTTCGGTTTCGGTTTGCGGCGGGGAGCATGAGGAGCATGATACAGAGATGGTTCTCAATGTCCTGCTTCGTGAATCTGTCATCTTTTTGGAGCAGCTTGACACGACCACCGGAAGCATGCTCCAGAATCTGTCGATACGGATGCTCTTTATTTCGGAAAGCGTCCCACGTCTGTGTGTAGATGGCTTTGGTGGGGACAAGCCATAGGACAAACCCCGTACCGAGTTTCAAGTGTCGTACTGCCTCTACACCTAACAAGGTTTTTCCGCCACCGGTTGGGACTTTTAAGCAAACATGTGGAATTGGCTCACCGGCAGCACTCTGACGTGAGATGTGTTCTGGAATCAGGTTCTGCCCTTGTGCATCTGGGACACTCGGCAGGACAGATGCTTTTCGTAAATTTTCCCACGCAACTTGCGGATAATCTTTAGCCTGCTTTGCCAAATTTTCCGCCTGTTCCATCAAGAAGTCCGGAACTTCATTTGACGAGAGATATGCGGTGGCTTTATCGGTTTGTTGGCGTGCCTCCTTGAGTGCCTCCAGATAGCGGTTGAATGTATCTAATGTTTGTTGCTGGTAGTCTTTGAGTTCCATTGTGATTTAGAATTCGGTAATTCTAATTTTCCTCAGACATCGGTAGCGGTGGTTTCCTAACCGCACCACTTTATAGTGCGATTGTAACTTCCTCAAAAGCCTCGTTCTCCGTTCGCCGAATTGCCTCTTCACGATTGTATTCTATCGTTTCTTGGAGCGTAATTCGTAGTGTCTCAAGTAATGCATCTTTAGTTCGTTCTTGGCAATTAACACCGGGAATTTCCTGTATCCAACCGATCCACCAGCCTTCGTCCTTTTGGATAACAGCAGTATAGGTTTGTGTCATCGGTTCCATCCTCCTTTAAGAGGGTACAACAACTTTAGACTTAAGAATCAAACCACCCTTTTCGTCTTTTATGAAATTTCCGTGTGTATCGGTAAGGAAGTCTTGTTTCTCTTGCCGTTTGATATCCTCACAGAGTGCGCGTAAATCGTACTGAAAAGAAGCAGCCCATTCGTCGCGAATCTGGTGAATTTCCTCAATAATTGGGTCCTTGAGCATTTCAAAAAGCCTCCCACAAAAGTTCTAAGGGTGTGCAAATAGTTGTAGGTGTATAACCAGCAGTTTCACACACCTTGTGTATTAAAGGTAACTTGTTTGTGTTCGCAATATGCTTAAAATTCCATGTCGCCAGATATTCTACACTATTAATCGCCGCAATAGCAATATGAAGTGCGTCTGTTTTTGCCCTTAGGGGGACCGCCCCGGCAGCAACCAAATCTTCCGCCAGAGAATACATCTCCTCCAGAGGCGTTTCTAATAAGGTGATTGATTCTAACACGTCAAGACGCTGTTGTGCTGCGTCTGTATTCCCTCGACTGATTTCCTGTCTAACAACTGTTGAAGAAACAAGTTCATATTTCCGATCCGCAACGTTGTCCCACCAATAGCGAGTTATCTGCTGACCCATAGAGATAATAAAATCACGACTTGCTCTTGAAGTGAGATAACTAATGACCGAAGTTTCTACATAAATACGGGGTTTAGCTTTCATAAATTCTTTACTTTTCGATCGGTTCCGTCCTTCTTTAAGAAATAGTCCTATAAGTGTAGCATGAATGGACGGTAAGACCCCGTCAATTCCTTCTGAGGTGTAAATGCCATCTGTTTTCCCCTTTTGAGATGCTATTATAGCATGAATTCGCAGCGATCTCCAGTCAAAATATAAAACTATGAAACAACGGAAACCGTTCTCTACGCATCTGCAATGCGATGGATGTTGTAGGGCAGCTGGCAGAAAGTAATGCCCATGCTGGTTAATTCTTTCTGACTGATGAATTTTTGAGGCGCATAGACATAGGCACTTTTACCGCTCTCTTTGCAGGCTTTGGCAATCTGTTCGGCACGCGCCCCATCTAATGCAGACGCGCTGCTTTCCAAAAACGCCAATGTAGGTTCATAGATGAGATAGAAACGGATGGCGTTGGTTTCGCCGAAACAGTAATCCTTTCGTTTTTTGATTGAGGTTAACGCGCTGCCAGTCGCTGTATAGGCGATATAGTGTGCTAAATCCTCGTAGGTAGGGAGATTTTCGCCAGTGAGCATGTCTTCTTCATCAATTGATTCACCGAGGGTGCAGTATGTGAAAGAGCCACCGAGTCCATTTTGGAGGGTTTCATCTGTGGCATTTTCAACGCCGTTTATGACGCGTCGGACGCGTTCGGCTGTGATGGTGTCTGCGTAATCTTCGCACTCAATGAGAATAAATTTTCGGTTCCCGCCATCTTCTTTGTTGAGCGCGAGGACAGCATGGGCGGTGGTGCCGCTGCCTGCGAAGGAGTCAAGGATAATGTCATTAGGACCGGCACCGGAAATACTTATCAAGTCATGTAAGAAATGCGGAGATTTTGGATAATCAAAGGTCCTTGTGTTGTCAAAAATTTCTTTTACAGTAGTTGTTGCCGTCGTAGCGGAGTACTTGGGTGAATAAAATGTCGACTTTGGTTTTTTTGATGGGATAACTCCACCCGGAGGTCGCTGTTTCTTATGTAATGCCCAACTATTTCCTGACTGAATAGCCAGAATCTCATCTGGATTCGCTGCAACAGTATCTCGGCCCCAACGCCAAGTAACTTCTTTATTTCCATCAGCAATCGGCAAAAGTTTTGTTGATGTTCCAGATTTCGGCTCTACTCCTACTGTACCATCTTCATGTACATATATTGGATAAAAGAGATTTGGTCTTTTTTCTCTAGGAGCGTTTTCTCCACTGTACTTCAGATTAGCACCTTTTTTGTACCATCCGACATCATCTTCAAGCCAGTCATCAATTTCATCATCATGCAAAGGCACTTCATGTAAAAGTGCTGATCTAGCAACTTTCTCATAAACAAGTACGCTTTCATGCGTAGTGGTGAAACCTCGATTGTCGCGACTTCCTTTTAGATTAAGAACTGCTGCAAGGCATGTAATAAACATCTCAGCCCCAAATATTTCGTCCATCATCATTCTTAAATGGTGCTGCTCGTGATGGTCAATAGAAACAAAAATTACGCCATCATCGGAAAGCAATTCGCGTAGCAAATGTAGGCGCGGCCACATCATGCAGAGCCACTTGTCATGGCGTTCAAGGTCCTCACCATCGACCGGGCTGTTTTGAGCAAACCACGCTTGCATCAGAGGGCTATTCACTCGGTCATTGTACACCCAAGCCTGACTACCCGTATTATACGGAGGATCAATGTAGATGCACTTTATTCTTCCAGCGTATTTCGGGAGAAGTGCTTTTAGTGCGTGCAGGTTGTCGCCGTGGATGATGAGGTTATCGTCTAGGAACGATTTTTTGTGGGGGGGGGGGGTAAACGCGTATTAAGTGATTTTTCTGTGTCTACCTGTAGGGTGCGGACGGGGACGGTGAGGTGGTGTCCGTATATGAACTGTTTGCCTTTGAAATCGAGTGTGGGCATAGAGGCTCCTTAAAAAATCTTATTCATATCAACAGGAAAACCTGCGTTCTTCATTTCTTGCCCCAGTTTCAGTTTCCAGTCTTCTCCATCCATAGGTACATAGACTACACCGTCAATATCTGAAGGTTTTTCTATCTCTCCTTTGAAGAGTGGAGATACTCGTTCACGGCCCAATTTTCCCATGAAATAACCGAGTTCAAAAACAACGTTCTGGCGTGCTCTGGGTTTGCTTTCGTCCTCAATTTTACCTTTTAGGGCACCAACATCATCAGGCGTGAGCAAAACGATTGCAAATCCTGCCTTATCAGCGTATTTTTCAAGTTTCTCAATGATTGTTTGTCCTCCACTGGGTTGCTCGTGAAGGATGGTTGCTTTTAAGCCCAGTTTTTCTACAAACCTAGCAACAATTTCTTTAAGGCCATCATCACGGCCGTGGACAATAAAGATTTCGTCGCCGAGAGTGTGAGGAAGCGCGGCTTCTGGTTCATCAAACAACTTAAGCTGATCACGTAGCCCCTCTAGGTTAGTAACCTCGTAGGAAACATCTCTTTGGTACCAACCTACTAGTCTTTCAATGTTGAGTTTTAGGATATAGTCTTTTTAGTTTTATGCGTGCGTC